>JBAUWM010000035.1:0-5785 GCA_049583775.1 Nocardioides sp. | reverse complement strand
GCAGCCGCACGCCGCATTCTCGGCTCCAGCTGACCGCGAGTCGGCGTACGTTTACGCCGACTCGGCGTTCGTTGGTCAGCTGGTGGTGTCGCCGAAGATGCCGGCGTAGGCGGGCGCGAAGGCCTCGGTGATGGCCGGGTCGAGGTGGAGCTCATCGAGGTAGACGGGCAGGCCGTCGAGGTCGGGGTGGCAGATGTCGACGTCGCAGACGTACGAGGTCGCGTCGACGTAACCCGAGGTCGGGATGCCGCGCAGCCGGGACTTCAACCAGGCCTCGGTGCCCGCCTCGTCGTCGATCGCGATCTCGCGGGGCAGCTCGCAGCCGTACGGCAGCTCACCGGTGGTGCATCGCGGCGCCTCCTCCGGAACCCACGGCATCTGCCCGATCGCAGCGGTGTGCACCTTCCACAGGCCGAGGGTGCGGAACGCCTTGAGGCCGCCTTCGGCGAACATGGTCGCGCGCCCGAGCATGAATACCTCGCGGTCGGTGGCAGGCTCGTACCCAGACGCCGAACGCTCGTTGAGGTCACGGTAGAAGCGCCAGAAGCCACCGAGCACGACCTTGACACTGCGCTTGGCATCGAGCTTGTCCCTGATGAACGCGAGGGCGTAGTTCGCCATCTGCGCACACGGCCCGTTGTACTTGGTGCCGCGCAGGTCGACCGGCGGGCAGACGCCCATCACGAAGGCGACCAGGTTGGTGCGGGTGCGCTCGGCTTCGACCTTGAGCGCCGGCAGCTGCTGCCACGCATGGGAGTCGCCCCACACCACGACAGTCGGGCGCTTCTTCCCGAAGCTCAGCACCTTGCACGCCGTCGGCGTGGTGGGCAGGGTCTCGCCCTCCTCCAGGCACCGCTCGGGGAGCACCTCGACCTCCGCCGGAGGGGTGGTCACATCGGTGTCGTCCCACAGCGCCTGCGCCGAGGGCGCGGACTGCCAGGACACGCTGATGAGGACCATCGCGATCGCCGAGACCGCGGCAGTCAGGAACATTCCGAGATGTCTGCCCCGCACGATCTGCAAGGTACCTGCCCGTCCCACGGTTACGGACATCCGCGTGGTCGTCACCACATCGCGGGCGGCACAATGGGGCCATGACCGATGCTCCGGGGCAGGCGCCCGCTCAGTCGAATGCAGCCAGGGTCCGCGAGATCAACGACTCCATCCGCTACACGATGTGGTCGGTGTTCCGCCTGGACGCCGTGCTGGGCGACGACGCCGACCGGGCCCAGGAGGGTGCCGAGGTCGAGAAGTTGTTCGCCGAGCTGGCCGAGGCCGACGTGGTGGTGCGCGGCGTCTATGACGTGTCGGGGCTGCGCGCCGACGCCGACGTGATGCTCTGGGTGCACGCCGCGACGTCTGAGGAGCTGCAGGCCGCCTATCACCGGTTCCGCCGCACCGCCTTCGGTCGCCGGTTCGCCCCGGTGTGGTCGCAGATGGCGCTGCACCGGCCGGCCGAGTTCAACAAGAGCCATGTGCCGGCGTTCCTGGCCGACGAGGCGCCGAAGAAGCACGTGTCGGTCTACCCGTTCGTGCGCTCCTACGAGTGGTACCTGCTCGAGGAGACCGAGCGCCGTCGGATGCTCGCCGAGCACGGCAAGATGGCGCGCGACTACACCGACGTCCGCGCCAACACCGTTGCGTCCTTCGCCTTGGGCGACTACGAGTGGCTGCTGGCCTTCGAGGCCGACGACCTCTACCGGATCGTCGACCTGATGCGGCACCTGCGCGCCTCCGACGCGCGCCGCCACGTGCGCGAAGAGGTGCCGTTCTACACCGGCGCGCTCACTCCGATCGCCGAGCTCGTCGACCGGCTGCCCTGACCCTCGCCCGCCTGACCGCCTGACCGCCTGACCGCCTGACGTCGCGCACAGACGACCGGCGATGAGTCTGTCGCCGCGCTCCGGTCAGTTGCTCCGATCGCCTTGGTCATTCCGGTCAACGGCGAGCGCGTGCACCTCGTCGAGCAGTACCGCCACTCAGTGGCCGGCAGGCGCTGGGAGTTCCCATCCGAGACCACAAATCCGGACCTCGACCCCGACGCTTGAGGTTGTCCGCGATGAACCGTGCTGAGATGACCGGCTAATCGATCACCAGATCCACGGCGCGGTGCATGGACGAGTGCGACCGGAAGCCCGTTGCGAGGTGACGACCGGCCAAGCCATCGTGGCACGCCGTCGCGCTGTAAGTGGGAACAGGGCCAGCGTTATTCCCACTTGGGGTGTCAGTCTGGAATAACGGGTCGAAGGCTCCCGTAGTCCGGATCGAACATCACCGCGTCGAGACGTGCTCTAGTCCCGACGTTGTGCGTCCTTGCCTTGGGTGCTGGTCATGCGCACCCGCGTCTGCAACCGTGCCGAGCATGACCACGCCATGGCTTACTCAACTTCCCCTGGAGGCTGCCAGACAGTCAGAAGCGGCCCGCTCCGCCTCCGGGCTCAGGCGCCTGCTCGGGCTGAGCATCTCAAGGATCGACTGGGTGGCGCCATGAGCTTCGAAGTCGCGCCGGAGGCCTACGACCGGTTTATGGGCCGGTATGCCGACCCACTCGCGGTCGTCTTTGCCGACTCTGCGGGCATTGAGGCTGGCGCGAAGGTGCTAGACGTCGGCTGTGGACCGGGGGCGCTTACAGCTGAGTTGGCTCGCCGCGTCGGCGAGACTTCAGTTGCGGCCGTCGATCCCTCTCCGCCCTTCGTCGCCGCAGCCCGAAAGCGTCTGCCCGCGGCGGACGTTCGTCAGGCGTCGGCGGAGCACCTGCCCTTTCCCGACGGGACCTTCGACGCGGCTTTGGCGCAGCTGGTCGTCCACTTCATGGATGACCCGGTGCGAGGGCTGGGAGAGATGGCGCGGGTGGTGCGTCCCGGAGGCGCCGTTGCGGCTTGCGTGTGGAATCACGCCGGTGGTGATGGCCCGTTGTCGACCTTCTGGGAGTCCGTGCGGTCATTGGACGGTGAGGCCAACGACGAGTCCGGGCTTTGCGGAGTCGAGGAAGGCCAGCTCGACGACCTGTGCGTCCAGGCAGGGCTGCGCGACATCGAATCCGGCCGCCTGCAAGTGCAGGTGACGTTCTCGACCTTCGAGGACTGGTGGGGGCCATTCACCCTCGGCGTGGGTCCTGCGGGAGCTTATGTTGCGGGTCTCGGTGACGATGCCCGCAGCGCGCTGCGTGAACGCTGCGCGGAGCGTTTACCGCCCGCGCCGTTCACGCTGAAGGCGACCGCTTGGAGCGTTCGCGCCCGCGTGTGAGGCTCGTTGAAAGCTCGAGTCAGTGGCCCGGGACACGCGTCGGCGTCGATCCGATGGCTACGCGTGCGTTGCTAGCCTGCGCCGGTGGGGGGTGCGGAAGAAAGCGACGCGCGTGAATCGTTTCGTCGTGGCTTGAGGCTGGGCGTCCCTTTCGCGGTGGTCGGCTTCCTGTTGAGCGCCTCCTTCGGTGTGCTGGCGCGCCAAGCAGGCTTCAGCGTCCTGCAGGCCAGCGTCACTGCCGTCATCGTCTTCGCCGGTTCGGCTCAGTTCGCCGCGCTGTCCGTGGTCACTGTCGGCGGCGGGATCCCTGCGGCGTTGACCGCAGGCAGCTTGATGAATGCCCGCTTCTTGGCCATGGGCATCGCGCTGGCGCCGTCGTTGCCAGGCGGCCCGATGAAGCGCGGTGCGCAGGGGCAGGCCGTCGTCGACGCCTCGTGGGCGCTGGCCAATCGTGGCGATGGCACTTTCGACCGGTGGCTTCTGTTCGGCACGACGGTCCCGCAGTACCTCGCCTGGACGCTCGGCTCGGTCGTAGGCGCGGTCTTCGGCAACGCTCTGGGTGATACGCACAGGCTCGGTCTCGATGCGATCTATCCGGTGTTCTTCCTCTCGCTTCTGATTGCGGAGCTTCGGGACGGGACCTCGCGATGGGTGGCCGTCGGCGGTGGGCTCCTGGCCCTGGCCTTGGTGCCAATCAGCCCACCCGGCGTCCCGATCCTGGCTGCGAGCGCGGTGGCGCTCGTCGGTGTGGTGCGGAGACCGAGGTGACGCTCACGTACGCACAGGTGTGGGTGCTGATCATCGGACTTGCTGCCCTTACTGCGCTGATCAAGGCGCTCGGGCCGGTACTGCTCGGCGGCCGGAACCTACCGCCGTGGTTCTCCCGCGTGATCGTGTTGATGGCGCCGACGCTGCTCAGCTCGCTGGTCGTGACCTCGGTGCTGGCCACCGGACGCTCATGGTCGGTGGGCGCCCACACTGTCGGAGTTGCTGTCGCCGCCCTGATGCTGTGGAGGCGCCATTCGCTGGTCCTGTGCGTCGTCGTGGCAGTCCTGGTCACGGCCGCACTGCGGGCGATCTGAGACCACCGCCGCACGAGGGCGCCCCAAACCGAGTCCAAGGCTCCTTCGAGCCGGCGTGCGGATGTCGCGGCGAACGTCTGCTGCCGTGGCGAGCGTCCTTGCCCTACGTCACACCACCGCCAGCGGCACGCACTCATCTGCCGATGGTCGGGCGTCTGCAGCGTTAGTGCTTGACTGCTTCGCTATGGAACCGGCTGCCAGAACAGAGCGTCCAGGAACCGTGAAGATGAAAGACCTGGTCGTGCTTCTGTCGCTGCTCGCGGCCGCTTCGGCGTGTGCGGAACCATCCTCGGGTTCGGACTCCGAGGCTCCCGCTGTAGGAGACCCGGCGGCTCCCGCTGTGGGAGACCCGGCTGTGTGGTCGCTGCCGGAGGAATCGCGGTTCGGACCCGAGACCGCATCCTTCATGGCGGACGTTTCCCGACTTGGATGCAACGGTGGCGTGACAGGTGAGGTCCTTCACCCGGTGGTGACCTACGAAGCTGACCGCATCGTTGTCACCTTTGCTGTTGAGCCGACCACGGGAGACGCAACGTGCCAGAGCAACAAGGTCGAGCCCTATGAGGTGGTCCTGGATGAGCCCATTGATGGGCGGCCAGTAGTAGACGGTCACTGTCTAGCGGCCGGGGCAGCAGTTGACACCAGTTTTTGCACGCCCGACGGAACTCGCTTCGCGGGCTGACCAATTACCTCAGCACCCACGGCCCGCATAGTTTTCGAGCAGATGCTGCCAGGACTTTCGTGCGGACGCGTGTGACCTTTGCACCGCGAGCCGGACACATGGATCTGCCGATGGTTGGGCGTCAGGTACACGCTCTAGTAGGGCACAACGACGATCTGGTCGTCGTCCTCGTAGATGATGCGACCGGGGTCGTCCGACTCCACCCGCTCACAAGCCGTGCGGTGCGAAGCGAGAATCGCCATGTACCCGTCCACGCGAGTCAGTAGATGCGTCGCGCTCGCCTTGAACCACGCTGTGGCCTGCGGGTTCAGGTCATGGTCGTACACGTCGGGCATCGCTTCGGACGGGTTGGTGTAGTTGTGGTCGTACCAGGAGTTGTTGTCGCGTCTGAACGCTTCGTCAGCCTCGGCGAGAACCCCCCGCCTGGCTAGGCCGTTGACGAGCCCGAATACTCCTACGCGTGACCCCCGGGCGTTGGCCTCGACAGCCTGGAACCGGATGAATCGCACGGCCCCAGACTAGCCACCGAAGCGTCGCTCTTGCCGCGTTGAGCTTGCGGATCGGACCTGCCTCTTTGCGCCTCCGAAAGCGCGAATCCACTGAGTGGCTCCGGGATGGGCCCGTCGGTTCGTGTGGGGTTTCCTGGGGGAGCACGTGGCTGCGCCTTGGGCGACTTGAACGTCGAGCATCCAGTGGTCGACTCTGGTACCGGTGGGGTCGCCCCTGCTTGGAGTGTGGCCGACGGAGTAGCGGCGGCACATAGGCCAGTGCGCGG
>JBAUWM010000034.1:0-6588 GCA_049583775.1 Nocardioides sp. | reverse complement strand
GACGGGGGACGCGGGGAGGTTGAGTAGCCGGGCGACCGAGGTGAGGGCCGGGCAGGCTCCGACGGAGGAGGGGTGTGCCCGATCAGGCCCGGAGGTTGAGTAGCCGTGCGACCGAGGAACGAGGTCGGAAGCGGCGTATCGAAACCCAGTGAGCCAAGAAGCAAGCCCGTGCGGCCGGGGGTTTCGAGGCTCGCTCCGCTCGCACCTCAACCATCTAGGCTCAGCCCGTGCCTGCCCGTCTGAAGATCCTCGACGCCACCGCCCTCGCCGTGGCGCGCGAGTCGGACGATGTCCGCGCGCTCGTGAAGCACTACCTAGCGGTGCTGGAGACCCGCGCTCCAGGCCGCGCCGTCGAGGTGCGGGTGCCGCCGTACGCCGCCGTCCAGGTGATCGACGGTGTGCGCCACACCCGCGGCACGCCGCCCGCCGTCATCGAGACCGACGCCGCGACCTGGCTCGCGCTGGCTACGGGCGACGTCACCTGGCCCGACGCAGTGGCCTCCGGCCGCGTGGTCGCCAGCGGTGAGCGCACCGACCTCTCGCCGTACCTCCCGCTTGGATAGGTTGCAGCGATGAGCTCCACGACGACCAGCGCCGACATCCGCACCAAGGTGACCGAGCTGATGCCGGGCATCAGGCAGGACCTCGAAGACCTCGTGCGCATCGAGTCGGTCAGCGCCGATCCTGCGCGCGCCAGTGAGGTGCAGCGCAGCGCTGAGGCAGTGGCCGAGCTGTTCCGTGCTGAGGGCTTCGCCAGTGTCGACATCGTGAGCGCCGACGGTGGAGCGCCTGCGGTGATCGCTCACAAGCCTGGCCCCGAAGGCGCACCGACCGTGCTGCTCTACGCGCACCACGACGTGCAGCCTGAGAACGACCCGGCTGACTGGGACTCCCCGCCCTTTGAGCCGACCGAGCGCGGCGACCGTCTCTACGCGCGCGGCGCGGCTGATGACAAGGCCGGCATCGCGGCGCACCTCGGAGCGCTCCGCGTGTTCGGAGACGATCTTCCGGTCAGCGTCACGATGTTCATCGAGGGCGAGGAGGAGGTCGGGTCTGACTCGCTCCCTGCGCTGCTCAAGGAGCACCAGGAAGCACTGCGTGCCGACGTCATCGTGATCGCGGACTCGGGCAACTGGGACATCGGCGAACCCGCGCTCACCACCAGCCTGCGCGGCCTGGTGCGCGTCGACGTCGAGGTGCGCACGCTCACCCACGCCGTCCACTCGGGCATGTGGGGCGGCCTGGTGCCCGACGCCATCATGACCCTCACCAAGCTTCTCGCCAGCCTGTACGACGACGACGGTGCGCTCACCATCGAGGGACTGCTCAGCAAGCCGGCCGCGGACGTCGAGTACCCCGAGGCTCGACTGCGGGCCGAATCGGGCGCAGCGCCGGGCATCGACTGGATCGGGCGCGGCCCGGTGGTCGAACGCCTCTGGACCCAGCCCGCCCTGACCATCACCGGCCTCGACGCCCCGAAGGTCGACGGTGCCAGCAACACCCTCACCCCCGCGGCTCGCGCCAAGCTCAGCCTGCGCGTAGCCCCCGGAGACACCACGGAGAACGCCTTGGCCTGCCTGACCCGACACCTCGAGGCGCACGTGCCCTGGGGTGCCCAGATGACGATCACCACGGTCGACACCGGCGAGGCCACTCAGATCGATGCCACCGGACCGGCTTACGACGCTGCCCGCGCTGCCTTTGCCGAGGCCTGGGACGGCACCGAGCCGGTCGACATGGGTGTCGGCGGCTCGATCCCGTTCATCGCTGAATTTCTTGAGGCCTTCCCTCAGGCGAGCGTGCTCGTCACCGGCGTCGAGGACCCCGACACTCGAGCCCATGGAGCCAACGAAGGCTTGCACCTGGCCGAGTTCGAGAAGGTCGTCATCGCCGAGGCCTTCTTGCTGCGCAACCTGGCGGCCTCGCCGGGACTATGACCTAGTCCGACTTAGTTCACCGCAGTATGGTTGGCTCATGACCAAGGTCGTGAACGTCCACGAAGCCAAGTCCACGCTCTCCAAGCTGCTTGAGAGCGTCGAAGCCGGTGAGCGCGTGGTGATCGCCCGCGCCGGCCGACCGATTGCCGACTTGGTGCCGCACGCGCGCGCCGACCTGGTCTTCGGAACAGCCGCAGGCGAACTCTCTTATGACGCCGACACCTTTGATGACCCCGACCCCGAGATCGTGACTCTCTTCGAGGCCGGCGCCGACCGTTGATGCTGCTCGACACCCACGTGGCACTGTGGTTGCTCGACGACTCGCCGCGTCTGGGCGCCAGGGCGCGGGAGCTGATGCAGTCCGAAGCCGGCAAGCCGCTCGTCTCGACCGCCGCATTGTGGGAGATCGCCATCAAGGCGCAGCTCGGGAGAATCGAGGTACCCGACGACCTTCCCGAACGGATCGAGGCGGCCGGTCTCGGCTGGTTGCCGGTCGCGCCGGCGCACGCCTGGCGAAGTCGGACCGTCGACCTGCCGCATCGCGACCCGTTCGACCGACTCCTCGTTGCCCAGGCCGCGATGGAGCGAGCCACCCTGGTCACCGCTGACCGGGTGCTTCTCGCCGCTGCCCCGGGCGACGTCCCGCTGCTGGATGCGAGGCAATGATCGTCGAGACGGCGATGAGGCCTAGAATCCAGGGGTGCCCTTCGAGAGCAGCCCGCCCTGCAGGTCGGCCGCCCAGCCCCACCCCCGCAAGGGTGGCGACGGACGCCTGACCGCGGCCCTCGACCCGCACGACCAGGGGCCCCAAGATGCCTGTGGTGTCTTCGGGGTGTGGGCCCCGGGCGAGGACGTCGCCAAGCTCACCTACTTCGGTCTCTACGCTCTGCAGCACCGCGGCCAAGAGTCAGCCGGTATCGCGGTCAGCAACGGCCGCCAGATCCTGGTCTACAAGGACATGGGCCTGGTCTCGCAGGTCTTCGACGAGACCACGCTCGCCTCGTTCACCGGGCACCTCGCCGTCGGGCACTGTCGCTACTCCACCACCGGCGGCAGCACGTGGCAGAACGCGCAGCCCACGTTCCGACCGACGGCTGACGGGTCAATCGCGCTGGGCCACAACGGCAACCTGATCAACACCCACGACCTCGCCGAGATGGTGCGCGACCTGCCGAGCGACACCGGCGAGCTCGACATCCACGCGCGGGCACTGGAGTCGTCGACCAACGACACCGGCTTGGTCACCGCGCTGCTGGCGCACCACCCCGACACCTCGCTCGAGCAGCGGGCCCTCGAGGTGCTCCCGCTGCTGCGCGGAGCCTTCTCCCTGGTGTGGATGAACGAGAACACCCTCTACGCCGCCCGCGACGCCCAGGGCATCCGCCCGCTGGTGCTGGGCCGCCTCGACCGGGGCTGGGTCGTCGCCAGCGAGGACGCCGCCCTGGCCACCATCGGCGCCAGCGTCGTGCGCGAGATCGAGCCCGGCGAGATGATCGTCATCGACGAGAACGGACTGCGGTCGCACACGTTCGCGGCGCCTGAGCCGAAGGGCTGCGTGTTCGAGTACGTCTACCTCGCCCGCCCCGACGCCACCATCAGCGGACGCAGCGTGCACGAGTCGCGCGTCGAGATGGGTCGCCAGCTGGCCCGCGAGTTCCCCGTCGACGCAGACCTCGTCATCCCGGTGCCCGAGTCGGGCACGCCCGCGGCCGCAGGCTACGCGGAGGAGAGCGGCATCCCCTTCGGCCAGGGGTTCGTGAAGAACGCCTACGTCGGCCGCACGTTCATCCAGCCCAGCCAGACCCTGCGTCAGCTCGGCATCCGGCTCAAGCTCAATGCCCTCGATCACATGATCCGTGGCAAACGGATCGTCGTGGTCGACGACTCGATCGTGCGCGGCAACACCCAACGTGCCCAGGTGCGGATGCTCCGCGAAGCCGGCGCGCTCGAGGTGCACGTGCGCATCTCCAGCCCCCCGGTGAAGTGGCCATGCTTCTACGGCATCGACTTCGCCACCCGGGCCGAGCTGATCGCCAACGGGCTCACGCCGGATGAGATCGCAGCCAGCGTCGGAGCCGACACCCTCGGCTACATCTCCCTGGAGGGGATGACTCAGTCGACCGGGCAGAGCACCGACCGGCTCTGCCAAGCCTGCTTCACCGGCGAGTACCCCGTGCCGCTGCCCGACGAGAGTCTGCTCGGCAAGCACCTGCTCGAGACCTCCATCAACGCGCCCACGCACGGCAAGGCGCTGCCCGTGTTGAACAACCCGTAAGGACCGCAGTGACCGAGCCAGCGCCACGCGCTCAGAACGCCTACGCCGAGGCCGGCGTCGATATTGAAGCCGCCGACAAGGCCATCGAACTCATGAAGGTCTGGGTCGAGAAGGCGCGGCGCCCCGAGATGATCGGCGGGCTCGGCGGCTTCGCTGGTCTCTTCGACGCCTCGGCGCTCTTGAAGTACACCCGCCCGCTGCTCGCCACCTCCACCGACGGCGTCGGCACCAAGGTCGCGATCGCCCAGGCGATGGACAAGCACGACACGATCGGGTTCGACCTGGTCGGCATGGTCGTTGACGACCTGGTGGTGTGCGGCGCCGAGCCGCTGTTCATGACCGACTACATCGCCACCGGGCGCGTCATCCCGGAGCGGATCGCGGCCATCGTCAAGGGAATCGCGGAGGCCTGCATCGAGGCAGGCTGCGCGCTGGTGGGCGGCGAGACCGCCGAGCACCCCGGTCTGCTCGGCCCCGACGAGTATGACGTCGCGGGCGCCACCACCGGCGTCGTCGAGGCCGACAAGTTGCTCGGGCCTGGCCGGGTTCGCCCCGGAGACGCCGTGATCGCGATGGCAGCGTCGGGTCTCCACTCCAACGGCTACTCGCTGGTGCGTCATGTGTTGCTCAACACCGCGAAGTGGCAGCTCGACCGCGACGTCGCCGAGCTCGACCGCACCCTGGGCGAGGAGCTGCTCGAGCCCACCCGCATCTACGCCAAGGCGTGCCTGGCGCTGGCCGACCGCACCGAGGTGCACGCGATGTCGCACGTGACCGGCGGCGGCCTGGCGGCCAACCTGGCCCGGGTGATGCCTGTCGAGCTGCGAGCCACTCTCGAGCGAGCCACCTGGACGCCGCAGCCGATCTTCGACATCGTCCGTCAGGTCGGCCAGCTGCCCCAGGCCGACCTCGAGATGACGCTGAACTGCGGAGTCGGCATGGTCGCGATCAGCCCGCCCGAGTCGATCGATGCCCAGCTGGCGGTGCTGGCCGAGTTCGGCATCCACGCGTGGGTGATGGGCGAGGTCGACATCGACCCGCACCAGGCCGGAACCGTCGAGATGGTGGGCCAGCACCCCGGCTGGTGAGCCCACCTGGGCGTGCTCAGGTGAATTCAGCGATACAAATGTGGTCCCGCCTGCCGGAACAGACAGGCAACAGGTAGCGTTCACCCCACGAGATTCAGTTAAGAGAGCCCGGACAGCCATCGGCGTCCGGCCAAGTGTGCGAGGGGGCTGGACCCTATGGGCCGCGGCCGAGCGAAAGCCAAGCAGACGAAGGTCGCGCGCGACCTGAAGTACCGCACTCACGAGACGGACTTCGGTGCGCTCGCCAAGGAGCTTCATGGCGACGAATCCGATCCCGTCCAGGCGGTCGAGGAGCCGGACGAGTGGTCCGACTACGCCGACCGTTCTCGCGACTGAACTGAGTTCGGCGTCGGGCTAACGTGGGTCGAGTGACCCTCGCTCCCGCTCGTGCGCTCTGGACCATGTTCGAACCGCTTCACGCGGTCACCTACTTCTCGCCGCACGCCCGTGAGGCGTTCGAGGAGATTGGGCTCCGAGGTTTCTGGCGGGGCTACTTCGCTGGTCGAGCTGCGCCGCTGGGGCGTGTCGAGGCGGCGCCGGTGACTGCGCTGTTCGCCGGCTTCAAGCACGACATGGTGGCCAAAGCGATCCCGCAGGTGTGGGACCTTGCCGCGCCTGAGGTCGTGCTTCAAGCCCGGCAGGACGGCGCCGTCGCCGCGCTACAGAGCGTGCTGCCCGACGTGGACGCCGTCGCCCGCGCCGCTGCGCCCCTCCAGGAGGCCGCCACGCGTGCCACGTGGAGCGGTCTGGCGCTCGGTGGTGCCAACGCGGCGCTGCCATGGCCCGACGAGCCCTACGCAGTGCTGTTCCACGCCGCCACGGTGCTCCGCGAGATCCGCGGTGACGCCCACGTCGCCGCTCAGGTGCTGGCCGGGCTCACCGGTCTCGACGCAATGATTCTGCGCAGCCTGCAAGACATCGATCGCGAGATCCTGCAGCCGAGCCGCGGCTGGACCGACGACGAGTGGTACGCCGCCACGGCTGGGCTCGTCGAGCGCGGCCTGATCGCCGGCAGCACCATCACGCCGACCGGGGAGGCCTTGGTGGCCGACGTAGAGCGACGCACCGACGAGGTCGCTCACCAGCCATGGCGGGCAGCGGGCCCGAGCACGAGCGAGGCGTTCCTCGAGGCCGCCGAGCCGCTGGTCGCGCTGGTCGTGCCGATCTTGCCCGCCAAGACCCCGATCGGTATCCCCGGCCGCGGCTGACGGGCCGACGCGTCGCCTATAGGCGACGGGTCAGCGCAGGTTCAGCGCGGGTTCAGTGCAGGTTCAGCGCGGGGGGTGGC
>JBAUWM010000033.1:0-6790 GCA_049583775.1 Nocardioides sp. | reverse complement strand
AGCCCGCCAGCGCAGCGCGGCCTCGGGCGGCGACGGCGACGGCGACGTCGACCTGCCGCAGCTGGTGCGCGTGTCGCTGCGGGTGGAGGCCGACGAGGAGGAGTTGGTCGCCGGCTCGGTGCGCATGGTGCTGCAGGTGCACGACGAGCAGAACCCCCTGCACGTCTGCGACGCCGCCGTGCTCTTCACCGACACCGCCGCCGCCCACGGGTTCGGCGACCGCGCCCGCACCCATGCCTCGATCGCGCTTCGCGCCGCTGCCGATGCGTGGCCGGTGCTCGACCGATTGCTCGCACTGCGCGTGCCCGACGAGATCACCCTGGACGCCGACGACCTGGTCAGCCTGCTCGACGACGGCGTGGGTGCGTTGAAGGACCGGGGCGTCGACGTGCTGTGGCCGCGCTCGCTGGGGCGCGACCTCACGGCGTCGGCCGTGCTCGACGCCGCGCCGAAGGGCGGCACCGGGCCGATCCGCGAAGAGCCCCTGCAAGACCCGGTGCTCGGCGCCGACACCTTGTTCAGCTTCCGCTGGCAGCTGGCCCTGCATGGCGAGGCGCTGACTGCCGAGGAGATGGACCAGCTGGCTGCCGCGGCGGCACCGATCCTCAAGCTGCGCGGCAGCTGGACCGTCGTCGACCCCAGCCTGGCGCGCAAGGCGAAGAAGCGGTTGATCCGCACCGTGAAGCCGGCCCAGGCGGTGGCCGCCGCACTCACGGGCGTGGTGGAGGTCGCGCCTGACGGCACCGAGCAGGCTCCGGTGATCGTGGGTGCCTCGCTGCTGAAGATGCGCGAGCGGCTCGTGGGCGCGGCCACTCGGGCACCGATCGAGGCGCCGGTCGGACTGCACGCGCACCTGCGCGACTACCAACGCCAGGGCCTCACCTGGCTCGCCGAGCTCACCGACCTGGGGCTCGGCGCCTGCTTGGCCGACGACATGGGGCTGGGCAAGACGGTCACGCTCATCGCCTTGCACCTGCACCGGGTGGAAGCGGGGTGCACCGGCCCCACTCTCGTCGTGTGTCCGGCCAGCCTCCTGGGCAACTGGGAAGCCGAAATCCAGCGGTTCGCCCCCGGCGTCGACGTGCGGCGATTCCACGGCGCTCAGCGCGACCTGGCCGACCTCGAGAACCCTGAAGGTCCGACGGGCGGTTTCGTGCTCACCACCTACGGCACGATGCGCCGCGACCACCGACTGCTGGCGCAGACGCCGTGGGATCTCGTCGTCGCCGACGAGGCGCAGCACGTGAAGAACCCGGCGTCCTCCACGGCTCGGGCGCTGCGCACGATCCCGAGCCGAGGCCGGGTTGCCCTCACCGGCACCCCGGTCGAGAACGACCTGACCGAGCTGTGGGCCATCCTCGACTGGGCCACCCCCGGGCTGCTCGGCAGCCGCAACGCCTTCCGCAAGGTGTGGGCCCAACCCATCGAGTCGGGGCGCGAACCCACCAAGGCCAAGCAGTTCGCCGACCTGATCGGGCCGTTCCTCCTGCGTCGGCGCAAGTCCGACCCGGGCATCGCCCCCGAGCTGCCGCCGAAGACCGAGACCGACCACCCGCTCTCGCTGACCCGTGAGCAGGTGGTGCTCTACGAGGCGTTCGTGCGCGACACGATGGAACGCATCGAGCGGGCCGACGAGGAGACCCGCCGCGGCTTGGTGTTGGCGTTGCTCACCGGGCTCAAGCAGATCTGCAACCACCCGGCCCAGTTCCTCAAGCAGTCGGGTGCCGTGCGGCTGGGCGGGCGCTCGGAGAAGTTCGACCTGCTCGACGAGCTGCTAGGCACGGTGTTGCCCGAGGGCGGCGGCGTGCTCGTCTTCACCCAGTACGTCGCGATGGCCAGGCTCGTCGAGACCCACCTCACCAAGGCCGGTGTGCCGCACCAGTTCTTGCACGGCGGCACCCCGGTGCGCGACCGCGAACGCATGGTCGCGGAGTTCCAGGCCGTGCCCGAGCTCGAGCCGGCGCCGGTGTTCTTGCTCTCGCTCAAGGCAGGCGGCACGGGGCTCAACCTCACCCGGGCCGACCACGTGGTGCACCTCGACCGCTGGTGGAATCCCGCCGTCGAGGAGCAGGCCACCGACCGCGCCTACCGGATCGGTCAGACCCGGCCGGTGCAGGTGCACCGGATGATCATGCGCGGCACCATCGAGGAGAAGGTCGCCGAGCTGCTCAATCGCAAGCGGGCCTTGGCCGACGCCGTCCTGGGTCGCGGCGAGGCGGCATTCACCGAGCTCAGCAACGACGAGCTTCGCGACCTCGTCATGCTGCGCCCCGAGGCCACGGCAGGTCGGACGTGAGCTCGCTGCCGCACTCGGACGTCGTCTCGCACCCGCCGGTGCCGCAACGCCGGGGAGCGGCGCGCGCCAGCACGTGGTGGGGCAAGGCGTGGGTGCGTGCCGTCGAGGAGGCCGCCTACGGAGAGGCCGAGCTGCGCGCCGCGCGCTCGTTGGCCCGCGCCGCCGCGGTGGGGGGTATCAGCATCGGCCGGGGCCGAATGGTGGCTGCTGTGTCTGACAGCAGTGGCCTGTTCACCGTCGACGTGCGGCTGCCGGTGCTCGACGAGCCGGCGACCGCAGGTTTGATCGAGGCGGTGGCAGCCGAGGCTGGCCGGGTCGGAGCGCTGCTCAGTGGCGACCTGCCGCACGCCCTCGTCGAGCATGCTGAAGAAGCGGGGGCCGAGCTGCTCCCGTTCGGCGGCGAGTTCGAGGCCACCTGCACGTGCGACGCCTGGCTCGACCCGTGCGCCCATGCGCTCGCGCTGCTCTACCAAGTGGCGTGGCTGGTTGACGTCGACCCGATCGCGCTATGTCACCTGCGCGGTGTCCCGCGCGACCTGCTCCTTGCCCGGCTTCACGCACGAGAGGCCACGGTCACCACGCACGAGGGCACCGATGCGGTGCTGCTCGACACCGCCTTCGACGCGGTCGCTCGGGCGCAGCGGTTGCTCGAGCTGCTCGAGACCGACGCCTCGGTCGACCACTTGTTCTGACGGGCGTCGGATCGCCGTCGACACCGGCGTGACCAGCATGATCCTCAACGGTCTCGACCCGGCTGTCCCGATCACGTGCGGGTACGGCCCGCCGCTCTAATCCTCAGGTCAGCAGGGCTCGTCGAGCCATGCCAACCAGCAGCTTGCGCATGGCCTCGTTGGCCAACAGACCGCTGTGCGGCGTGGAGTTGATCAGCCCGAACGCCGCGTGTGCTTGAGCGCGCGCGGTCTCCAACGTCATGTCGCTATGGACGCGTTGCAGCTGGGCCGCCCAGAGGTCGACGTACTCGCGCTGGAGGGTGCGCACCTGCTCGCGAGCGAGGTCGGGCAACGACATCCAGTCCCGGTCCTGGACGACGATCAGCGCCCTCTGCCCGAGAGCGAAGTCGACGTGCCAGTCGATGAGCTTGGTGATCGCGTCGGCGCCGTCGGTGGCCTCGTCGACGCGCGCGCGCCCCACGCTGAGCAGCTGCTCGCTGATCGCCACGAGCATCTCGGCGAGAACGGCGTCCTTGGAGACGAAATGCTTGTAGAGCGCCGGCCCCGAGACGCCGCAGGCCGACCCGATGTCGACGACCGAGACGCCGTGGAACCCACGGGCGGCGAAGAGCTCAGCCGCGGTCGCGAGGATCTGCTCGCGTCGCGTCTGCTCCACCTCGGTCACGCGCACAACCTAGTGCCGTGCGGCGCCCATGCTCCCGAGACCCTCGTCGGCGAGCGCGCCGCCAGCTGCAGCGTCCGACTGCGGGTGCACGTAGTGACGACCCGGCAAGGCCAGCAGTGCCGCGGTGGCTCCGGCCAGGCAGAGCAGGCCGATCACCAGACAACCGACGTGCAGTCCGTCGATGAACGCCGCCTGCATCGCCTCGGTCACTCCCGGCAGCTGGGCGCCCAGCGAGTCGGCGAAGCCCACGGACTCCTCGGCACCGCGAAGGGCGGCTGGGTCGAGGACGCCGCGCAGCGACTCGACGATCCGGTCGGCGTAGATGGAGGTGAAGACCGAGCCGATGACGGCCACGCCGAGGGTGCCGCCGAGCTCGCGGGTGGCGTCGTTGACCGCCGAGCCGACGCCGGCGCGGGCTGGCGGCAGCACCTGAAGGATCGACTCCGTGGCCGGCGTCGAGACCAGCCCGAGGCCCAAGCCCATCAGCACCATCTGCGGCACGATCGTGGCGGAGTACGACGTCGCGACCTCCACGTCGGAGATCCAGAGGAACGACGTGCCGAGGAGTGCGAGGCCGGTGGCCACGACGGCCTTGGTGCCGACCCGCGGGGCGAGGTAACCACCGGCGATTGACGCGATTGCGATGCAGGTGGCCACCGGCAGGATGCGCAGGCCCGTGCTGAGGGCGGAGTAGTCGCGCACGAACTGGAAGTACTGCGTGATCAAGAAGATGAACCCGAAGAGGGCGAAGAAGGCGATGGTGACCGCACCGCAGGCGGCGCTGAAGCGGCGGTCGGTGAAGAGGCGGACGTCGAGCATCGGGTGCTCGACCGCGCGCTCGATCTGCACGAACACCGCGATCAGGAGGGCCGCGGCCGCGAAGCCGGCGACCGTCGTCGCGCTGCTCCAGCCGTGCTGGGGTGCCTCGATGATGGTCCAGGTGAGGGTGCCGAGACCCGCTACGGAGACGACGAGGCCGGGCAGATCGAGACGCGGCACGGAGAGGTCGCGCGACTCCGGCACGAAGGCAAGCGCCATGACGATCGTGAGCACGGCTACCGGCACGAGCGCCCAGAAAACGCTGTGCCACGAGTAGTGCTCCAGCAAGAAGCCGCCCGCTACCGGGCCCAGGGCGACACCCACGCCCGTGGCCGCTCCCCAGAGGCCGAGCGCCGCGGCGCGCTCGCGCCGGTCGCTGAAGGTGTTGGTGATGATCGAGAGGGTGGTCGGGAAGATCAGTGCGGCGCTGATACCCATCACGAACCGCAAGGCGATGAGCGCCTCGGAGCTGTCGACCAACGCGGCCACGCCGCTGCTGAGGGCGAAACCCGCCAGGCCGGCGATCAGCGCCGGGCGGCGCCCGAGCTTGTCCGAGAGGCTTCCCATCGCCAGCACCAGTGCTGCGAACGCCAGGTTGTAGCCGTCGACGATCCAGAGCAGATCGCGGGTATCGGCGTCGAGCTCGACGGCGAGACTCGGTAGCGCGACGTTGACGATCGTGGTGTCGAGGTTGATGGTCAACGCGGCTAGGCACACGGTGGCCAGCACTAACGGCTTGCGGGTCATGCCTGCTCCTGAGCTGAATGTGGACGGCGTCAACATTGAGTGTGGAGGGAAGTGTTGGCGGTGTCAACATTCCGCGGCGATCGGGCTAGGCTGCGCTGGTGACCACGACCTATCACCACGGCAACTTGCGCCAGGCGCTGGTCGAGGCGGGCGTGGCAGCGGCGAGCGAGCACGGCCCCGACGGGCTGGCTATCCGCGACCTGGCACGGCGGGTGGGGGTCAGCCACAACGCGGCCTACCGACACTTCTCCGACCGCGACCAGCTCATCGACGAGGTCGCCAACGTCGGGTTGGCTCGGCTGGTGGCAGCCATGCGCCGACGGTTGCGCGCCGATGACGCTGACCCGGTGCTGACCGCCCGCCGCCAGCTGGCCGACATCGGCCGCGGGTACGTCGACTTCGGACTCGCCGAGCCGGGCTTGTTTCGCCTGGTGTTCACCGCCTACCCCGAGCCGCCGAGCGATGCGACGGCCGAGGGCGACGACAGCGATCCGTTCGCCATGCTCAGCGCCGCGCTCGACGCCCTGGTGGACGTCGGGTTTCTTGCGCCGTCGGCGCGTCCTGGGTCGGAGATCAATTGTTGGTCGCTGGTGCACGGCTTCGCCGTCCTGCACACCGAGGGCCCCCTGCGTGGGCTGGCCGCCGCCGACCGCGAAGCTGCGCTCACCCACGTGCTGACCACCGTCGACCGGGGCTATGGCGCCACCACTCGCCCCGCCGACCCAGGCTGGCCCGACCTCTCCTGACCCCGAGTCGGCGCAAGCTTGCGCCGACTCGCGCTGGACGGCCAGGTTAATGATCGTTAACCTGTCAGGGTGGCTGCCGTGACCGACCTGCGTGACCTCGTCGCCGACCTGCGTGAACGCCTCGCTGTGGCCAAGCTCGGAGGTTCCGAGGCCGCGCGCACCAAGCACACCGATCGCGGCAAGCTGCTGGTGCGTGACCGAGTCGACCGTCTGCTCGACCCCGGTAGCCCGTTCCTCGAGCTCAGCGCCCTGGCGGCCACCGGCATGTACGGCGCTCCGGGCGAGTCGCCGGTGCCGAGTGCCGGCGTGGTGGCTGGCATCGGCCGAGTCAGCGGCCGCGACTGCGTGATCGTGGCCAACGACGCCACGGTCAAGGGAGGCACCTACTACCCGATCACGGTCAAGAAGCACCTGCGCGCGCAGGCGATCGCCTCCGACAACCACCTGCCGTGCCTCTACCTCGTCGACTCCGGCGGCGCGTTCTTGCCGATGCAGGACGACGTGTTTCCCGACCGCGAGCACTTCGGCCGGATCTTCTTCAACCAGGCCAACCTCTCGGCGCGCGGCATCCCTCAGATCGCCTCGGTGATGGGCTCGTGCACAGCCGGTGGCGCCTACGTGCCGGCCATGAGCGACGAGACCGTGATCGTGCGCAACCAGGGCACGATCTTTCTCGGCGGACCGCCGCTGGTGAAGGCCGCGACCGGCGAAGTCGTCACCGCCGAAGAGCTCGGCGGCGGCGACGTGCACGCGCGCACCAGCGGGGTGGTCGATCACTTGGCCGACGACGACGCGCACGCGTTGGCGATCGTGCGCGGCATCGTCG
>JBAUWM010000032.1:0-9906 GCA_049583775.1 Nocardioides sp. | reverse complement strand
GTGTGCGGGTGTGCTGCGGGGGTCTCGACGACGGCGTCGCTCGTGCCTCGCTCTGCCTGCTCGACCACCGGGACGACGGCGTCGCTCGTGCCTCGCTCCGCCTGCTCGACCACCGGGGTGACGGCGTCGCTCGTGCCTCGCTCTGCCTGCTCGACCACCGGGACGAGCGGGGTTACTCGCCGAGGAGGAGACCGACGGCGGTCTCGACGTGCGCGGCTGTCTCTTCAGCGGTTGAGCGTCCGGTGACCCACGCCATCAGGGCCGAAAGCCAGACATCGCCGATCACGCGTGCGATGGCGATGTCCTGCTCGGTTGGCTCGTCGTCGACGCCAGGACGTATGGCCTGGGTGAGCATGGTGGTCAGGTGCATGCCCACGTTGTGGATCTCGGCGGCGACGGAGGCATCGGCGAACATGAACGCCCGCGTGAGTGCCTCCGTGAGTCGAGGGTCGCCCTGCATGCCTCGCGTAGTGCGCTTCATCACGTAGATGACGCGCTCAGCGGCGGTGTCGCCAGGGATCGACATGGCGCGCATCGCCGACTCGTTGCGCTCGAACTCACGGCCCAGGGCCGAGACCAACAGGTGGATCTTGGAGGGGAAGTAGCGGTAGAGCGTGCCGAGGGCAACCTCGGCGCTGTCAGCGACAGCGCGCATCTGGACGGCGTCGAAGCCGCCCTGGGAAGCGAGGTCGTAGGTGGCGTCGAGAATCCGTTTGCGCCGGTCGCGCTGCGCCGCCGACCCAAGATCTTCGGCTGCGAGGGAGTTGGCGGTGCTCATCGGGACCCCCATGGTCATTGGGTCACCAGCACGCTGCGTCAGTGGAATGCGCCGGGGACAACCGTCGTTCTGTTGGTGTGCGGCGGTCCGGATCGCCGAACCGCCTGGTAAGGCTAGCAATGGGTGCCCCATAATAGGAACACGTTCCAGTTTGTGCGGCCTCGTGTCTGTACAGCACATCGAGCACGGAAGAGGGTCGCGCCGCATGCGTATCGCGATGTTGTCGTACCGCAGCAAGCCACACTGCGGAGGCCAGGGGATCTATCTACGCCACCTCAGCCGTGAGCTCACGGCCCTGGGCCACAGCGTGGAGGTCATCTCGGGACAGCCCTACCCCGAGCTCGACGAGGGGGTGGCACTCACCAAGGTGCCCAGCCTCGACCTCTACCGCGAGCCCGACCCGTTCCGGGTGCCCAAGCTGCGCGAGTTCCGCGACCGGATCGACGTCGAGGAGTTCGCCACCATGTGCACGGCCGGGTTCCCCGAGCCGAAGACCTTCAGCAGCCGAATTTCGCGGATCCTGGCCGACCGAGCCGGCGAGTTCGACATCGCCCACGACAACCAGGTGCTCGGCTACGGAATGCTCGACATCGAGGGCTACGGGCTGCCGCTGATCACCACGCTGCACCACCCGATCACCTTTGACCGGCGCATCGATCTGAGCCAGACCCGCAACCCGTGGCGCAAGCTCACCCTGCGCCGGTGGTACGGCTTCTTGCGGATGCAGGGCAAGGTGGCCCGCCAGGCGCGCAAGATCCTCACTCCGTCGGAGACCTCCAAGCGCGATATTGCCAAGGACTTCGGTGTCGATCCCGCCCGCATGCAGGTGATCTTGCTGGGCGTCGACGACATCTTCGTGCCGCCCACCCAGCCACGCGTGCCCGGCCGGATCATGGCGATGGCCAGTGCTGATGCACCCATGAAGGGCATCGCGACCCTGCTCGAAGCGTTCGCCAAGCTGCGTACCGAGCGCGACGTCGAGCTGATCCTGGTGACCAAGCCGCAGGCTGGTGGTCGTACCGAGAAGCTGATCGAGAAGTTGTCGATCGGGCACTGCGTGCGGTTCGCCCACGGGCTGACCGACGCCGAACTGGTCGCCTTGATGGGCTCGGCCGAAGTGGCGTGCGTGCCGTCTCTCTACGAGGGCTTCTCGCTGCCGACCGCAGAGCTGATGGCGTGCGCGACGCCCCTGGTGGTGTCCAACGCCGGCGCGATCCCCGAGGTCGTCGGCCCCGACGGTCTGTGCGCCGACATGGTCACTGCCGGTGATGTGGGGGAGTTCAAGCACGCCCTCGAGGCGATGCTCGACGACCCTGAGCGCCGCGAGCGCATGGGGTTGGCGGGCCGGCAGCGAGTCGACGAGATGTTCAGCTGGCGCGCGGTCGCCGTCAAGGTCGCTGCTGCCTACGAAGAGACGATCGCCGACTACCGGCGCGAGAAGGGGCTGCCGGTCGAAGACCTGGCGGCCAGCGAGAAGGAGAACATCTGATGCTGACCGTCGACTTTGACCGACTGGGATTGCGCCCGGGTGACCGGGTCCTGGACATGGGTTGTGGCGGCGGACGCCACGCCTTCGAGATGTACCGCCGTGGCAGCGACGTCGTGGCCTTCGACATGGACGCCGACGAGCTGTCCGGTGTCCTCGAGCTGTTCGGCGCGATGAAGGACGCCGGCGAGGTTCCGGCCGGCGCCGAGGCCGACATCAAGCAGGGTGACGCCCTCGCACTGCCCTTCGCCAACGACGAGTTCGACCGCGTGGTGGCTGCCGAGGTGCTCGAGCACATTCCAGCCGACATCCAGGCCATCGACGAGCTGGTGCGGGTGCTGCGTCCCGGCGGCACGCTGGCCGTCTCGGTGCCGCGCTGGTTCCCCGAGGTCGTCAACTGGAAGCTCTCGGAGGAGTACCACAACAAGCCCTACGGCCACATCCGGATCTACACCGACGCCGAGCTGATCGACAAGGTCAGCAAGGCCGGCATGGAGTTCGTGGGCAAGGACTATGCCCATGGGTTGCACGCGCCCTACTGGTGGATCAAGTGTGCGGTGGGCGTCGACAACGACAACCACCCGTTGGCCAAGGCGTATCACAAGCTGCTCGTGTGGGAGATCATGAAGCAGCCCAAAACTCTGCAGTGGGCGTCGAAGGTGCTCGACCCGGTGATCGGCAAGAGCATGGTGCTCTACTTCCGCAAGCCGCTCCCGGGCGCGCCGTCGTCGGAGTCCGATGTCTGAGCCGCTCCCGCACGTGCGCGGCGTCCTGACCGCCGGCCAGGTCGCTGAGACAGCCGCCTCGATCGCGGCCATGCAGGAGGACTGCGGTGCTGTGCCGTGGACCCCCGGTGAGCACGTCGACATCTGGAACCACGTTGAAGCCGCGATGGCGCTCCTGGTGGGTGGGCAGGTCGAGAGCGCCGAACGCGCCTACGCGTGGGCTGCCTCGATGCAGCGCGCCGATGGCTCGTTCCCGATGAAGATCGTGGCCGGGCAGGTCGATGACGCGCGCGGTGAGACCAACATGTCGGCCTACTTGGCCGTCGGCGTCTGGCACCACTGGCTGATGCGTCACGACATCGAGTTCGTCACGAGGTATTGGCCGACGGTCCGCTCGGCGCTCGACTGGGTGGTCTCGCTTCAGCAGCCGTTCGGCGGCATGCAGTGGACGCCGGTCGACGAGTTCAGCCTGCTCACGGGCAGCTCGAGCATCTACCACTCGCTGCGCGCTGGCGTGGCGCTCGCCGACCTGCTGGGCGACCCGCAGCCCGAGTGGGAGCTGGCCGGTGGTCGCCTCGGGCACGCGATTCGCGAGCACCGCGACCTCTTCGCCGACAAGTCCACGTACTCGATGGACTGGTACTACCCGGTGCTGGGCGGCGCGGTGCGCGGCCCTGAGGCGCTCGAACTGCTTGCCCCGCGGTGGGACGACTTCGTGGTGCCCGGCCTGGGCATTCACTGCGTCGACACCAACCCTTGGGTCACTGGTGCGGAGACGTGTGAGCTGGCTATGGCGCTGGACGCCATCGGCGATCGCGAGCGGGCGCTGACGCTGCTGGCCGACATGCAGCACCTGCGTGGCGAGAACGGTGCCTACTGGACCGGCTGGGTCTACGAAGGTGAGCCCAAGAACGTCTTCTGGCCGGTCGAGCACACCACCTACACAGCAGCCGCAGTGATTCTCGCCGCCGACGCGTTGGGGGAGACCTACGGGCACAGTTCACCGGGCTCGGGCATCATGCGCGGCACGTCGCTGGCGCCGCACTTCACCGAGCTCGCGCTCGAGTGCGGCTGCGAGTCAGCCGACAGCGTCGCCCGCGGCTCCCGCTGACCGGCGCAGCACCCGCATCGAGCCCACCGTCTCGACGTCAGTGAAGCTGCCGCTCTCGATCGCGCGCAGGTAGACGTGGTACGGCGCCTGCCCGCCGTCCTCGGGGCGTTCAAAGACGTCGTGGATCACGAGGTAGCCACCTGCGGCAAGCCAGTGCGCCCAGCCTGAGTAGTCGTTCTGGGCGTGCTCCTCGGCGTGACCACCGTCGATGAACAGCAGGCTCAGCGGTATCTGCCAGTGCTTGCTGACCGTCGTGCTGCGCCCGATCACGGCGACAACCCAGTCCTCGAGACCTGCTCGGGCGATGGTCTTGCGGAACACGGGCAGCGTGTCCATCAGGCCGAACTCGGCGTCGACGAGGGTCGCGTCGTGGTGCTCCCAGCCGGCCTGGTTCTCTTCGGAGCCCCGGTGGTGGTCGACGGTGAACACGACGGCCTGGTCGCCGCCGATCTCACTGGCCACCTCACGAGCTGCCGCGCCCAGATAGATCGCTGACTTGCCGCAGTAGGTGCCGACCTCCAAGGCGGGGCCGTGGGCCAGTCGCTCGCGGGCGACACGGTGCAGCAGGGCGCCTTCGTCGGCGGGCATGAACCCCTTGGCGTCAAGCGCTTGCTGCAGCAGGTCGGCGGGCATCTCGGCGTCAGGCACGCGCGCACCTTAGCCGGGGTCGCTCAGTGGCCGAGAACGACGTCCGCGATCACCCGGCCGAGCCGCTCACCGGCGTCCTCCTGCAGAAAGTGCCCGGCGCCCTCGATCGTGGTGTGCGCCCGCCCACGAGCCCCGGGCACGCGCTCCTGGAAGACCTGCTCCCAGCCGCGCGTGGCCGGGTCGCCGTCGGAGTAGCACGTGACGAACGGGCGCTCGAACGCCTCCAACGCGCGCATGGTGCGCCGACCGATGCGGGCGCCGACGTCATTGCGGGTCAGGGGTAGCAAGGCGATCATCTGACGCAACCCGGCCGTGTAGGTGACGTCGGGGAAGGGCGCGTCGTACGCAGCGAGCACGGCGGCCGAGGGCACTGACGTCGTCGCGGCTCCGACGAAGTCGCTCGGCCGGAGCACGGGGGCGCGCTGGGTGTAGAGCAGGTAGTCGAGCAGCGACTCTTCGATCACGACCCGCGAGTCGCCGTCGCCGTGGACGGCCCAGGTGAGACGTCCGGCCAAGGTCGGGTCAGCGGTGTGCAGGATCGTGTTGGCCGCCACGACGCCGGCGAAGCGGTCAGTCTCGGCAGCGAGCACGCTGAAGCCAATCGGACCGCCCCAGTCTTGGGCCACCAGCGTGACCTCGCGCAGGTCGAGGCCGACGACCAACGAACGCATCCAGTCCACGTGGCGAGCGAACGTGTAGTCGGTCGCGGTGGTCGGCTTGTCGGAGCGTCCGAAGCCCACCAGGTCCGGCGCTACCACGCGGATGCCGCGATCGACCAGGACCGGCACCACCGATCGGTACAAGAACGACCACGTCGGCTGCCCGTGCAGCAGGAGTGCCACGGGTCCGTCGGCCGGACCCTCGTCGAGGTAGTGCATGCGCAGCGGCTCGACGCCGTCGGCGACGACCTCGGCGTAGTGCGGCTCGAAGGGGAAGTCGGGGAGGTCGACGAAGCAGGAGTCGGGGGTGCGCAGGACAAGGCTCATGGGGTCAGCGGCAACTTTCGTGAACTCGTGAAGTGTCGGGGCTGGCCGTCGACCGGGTCGACGAACTCGAGATCGCTCGCGAGCAGCTGCAGGGGACGGGAGAAGTCGTCGATCGACACGTCCTCGACCACCGGGTAGAGCGGATCGCCGACGATCGGGATACCCAGGTCGTGCAGGTGCAGGCGTAGCTGATGGGTCTTGCCGGTGTGCGGCGAGAGTCGATAGACGGCCAGGTCACCGAGCCTCTGTTCCAGCTCGATCAGGGTCTCGGCATTGGGCGGGGCGTCAGGCACGACCGTGGCCTGCCACTGCCCGCGCTCCTTGATGAGGTGGTTGCGCACGGTCAACGGAAAGGTGAGGTCGGCGCGGTACGGCGCCAGGGCACGGTAGGTCTTGCGCACGGCACGCTGCTCGAACATCACTTGGTACGGGCTGCGCCAGCGGCGTTCGGTCGCGAGCAGGAGCACGCCCGAGGTCACCCGGTCGAGACGGTGCAGCGACGACAGCTCGGGCAGGTCGAGCTCGGCGCGCATCCGCACCACCACGCTCTGCTGCACGTGCTGCCCGCGCGGAATGGTCGACAAGAACGGCGGCTTGTCGATGACCACCAGACGCTCGTCGCGATGCAGCACGTGCACGACCCCGGGCACCGTCACCTCGTCGCGCAACTCCCGGTGAAACCACACGAACGTGTGGGGCGTGTACGGGTCGGGCGCGGCCACGGGGCGGCCGTCGGCGTAGACGAAGCCCTCGGCGTCGAGCATCGCGACGACGTCCACCCGCTCGGGCAGGCGCTGACGCAACCACGTACCCATGGTCGCCCAGGGCTCCGGTGCCAGTACGGCACGGTCGGGCGTGCGCAGCCAAGCGGCGTCCAGGCCGTGGCGGCGCGGCAGGGGAGAACGGGGCGGCACGTCAGTGAGGTTAGTGCCGTAAGTAGGGCTAGAATCTGCAACACGTTCTAGTTTTGCAATCAGGGGTGACTCCATGTCGATCGGCATCTCCGACGAGCACGTCGAGCTGGCGGCCAGCTTGCGCAAGTGGGCGGCAGGCCTCGGCGGCATCGACGCCGCTCGCGCGGCCGAGCAGGACGCCTCGGCGTCGTTCGACGACATCTGGAAGGCCATCGTCGAGATGGGTGTGGCCACCATCGGGCTGCCCGAATCGGCTGGCGGCGGGGGCGGCTCGGTGCTCGACCAAGCTGTAGCCCTCGAGGCGTGTGCGCACGAGCTGGTGCCTGGTTGCCTCCTGTCGACGGCCGTCGCGGCGGCCGTGCTGGGCAAGAGTGAAGTGGCCGGTGAAGTGGCCGGTGAAGTGGGAGGCGGAGCCCGCGTGGCGCTGTCACTCGACTCGTCGCTGCGTGCCGTGGCCGACCTGCCTGGTGCCACCCACGTGCTCGCGCCCGACGCCGATGGCGCCTGGGCGGTGGTCGCAGCGACAGCCGTGACCGGCGAACCGATCATCGGCCTCGACCTCACCCGACGCTTCGCCTCGGCCACGATCGATCTCAGCAGCGCGACCCCGCTGCCCGGGCTCTCCACCGACGTGGTGCGCCGAGCCCTCGTGACCTACGCGGCTGCGGAGGCCTCCGGCATCGCCCGATGGTGCTTGGCCACGGCCGTCGAGTACGCCAAGGTGCGCGAGCAGTTCGGCCGGCCCATCGGCAGCTTCCAAGCCATCAAGCACCTCTGCGCCCAGATGCTCGAGACGGCCGAGGCCGTCACCGCCAGCGCGTGGGACGTCGCGTCGGTGGCGTTCGGCGCCGACGACGAGCAGTGGGCCTTTGCGGCTGACGTGGCCCTCGTGACCGCCTTCGACGGCGCCGTCGAGGTAGCCAAGTCGTGCATCCAGGTGTTGGGCGGCATCGGCTTCACGTTCGAGCACGACGCCCACCTGTACTACCGGCGGGCGCTGTCGCTGCGCGCCTTGGTCGGGCCGGCTGATGAGGCCGCTGAACGCCTGGTCCAGCGCGCCGTGGGCGGAGTGCGCCGGGCGGTGCAGGTCGACCTGGAAGGGCGCGACGAGACCGTGCGCCCCGACGTCCGCGACACCGTGGCTGGGATTGCCGGTGCCGACGACCGCCGCGCGGCCTTGGTCGAGAGCGGATACCTGACTCCGCACTGGCCTGCCCCGGCCGGGCTGGCTGCTGACCCCGTCACCCAGATCGTGATCGACCAAGAGCTGGCCCGGGCTGGGGTCGAGCGGCCTGACATCGTGATCGCGGGCTGGGCGTTGCCGACCATCCTCGAACACGGCAGCGATGAGCAGCGCGAACGCTTCGTGCGTCCCTCACTGTTGGGCGAGCTGGTGTGGTGCCAGCTCTTCTCCGAACCCGGCTCCGGCTCCGACCTGGCCTCGCTGCGCACCAAGGCCGAGAAGGTCGACGGCGGTTGGAAGCTCACTGGCCAGAAGGTCTGGACCTCGGTGGCTGAGCGCGCCGACTGGGGCATCTGCCTGGCGCGCACCGACGCTGAGGTGCCCCAGCACAAGGGCATCAGCTACTTCCTCGTCGACATGAAGAACTCGCCCGGGCTCGACGTCCGGCCGTTGCGCGAGATCACCGGCGAAGCACTGTTCAACGAGGTGTTCCTCGACGAGGTGTTCGTGCCCGACGAGTGCCTGGTGGCCGAACCCGGTGACGGGTGGCGGCTGGCCCGCACCACCCTGGCCAATGAGCGGGTGGCGATGGCCACCAGTCGGCTCGACAAGAGCACCGAGCGCGCGGTCGAGCTCGCCGGCAGTCGCGACTTGTCACCCACCCAGCGGCTCGAGGTCGGACGCTCGATCGCGTTGTCGACCGTGTGCTCGCTGCTCGGCGTGCGCACCGTGCTGCGCTCGCTCGGCGGCCAGGGCCCCGGTGCAGAATCGTCGGTGGCCAAGCTGCTCGGCGTCCGCAACCGGCAGGACGGCTCCGAACTCGTCGTCAAGCTCTACGAAGACGACTTGCTCGCTTTTCGCGACGACGTTCTGTCCGCGACGTGGGAGATGCTCAACACGCGCTGCCTCTCCATCGCCGGTGGCACTACCCAGATCATGCGCAACGTGGCGGGGGAGCGGATCCTCGGACTGCCGCGAGGCTGATCAGTCTTCGGCGGTGCCGCCGGCTTCGACGATCTCCTCGGCGTGGTCGAGCCCGGCCCGCCAGGTGTTCCAGTGCCAGTGAAGGTAGCGGTCGATCGCGCGCACGATGTGCTGCGAGCGGATCGAGGGAAAGACGTCGAATGCGTGCTGCGTGCCGGGCAGCTCGGCGTAGACGACGGTCTGCTTCGAGACCTGGCGCAGTTCTTGCACGAACGCCCGCGCCTGGCCGACGTCGACCAGGGTGTCGCGCGCACCGTGCAGCACGAAGAAGTCCGGGGCCTCAGGTGTGACCCGCAGCAGAGGTGAGGCGGCCTCGAACGCCTCGGGCGTGTCTGACCAGCTCTGCTTGAGCACGCGTGGACCCAGGAACGTGTCGCGCATCTGCGTGGCGCTCTTCAAGCCGGTCGCGCCGGCGAAGTCGTAGACCCCGTAGTGGGGCACAGCGCACGCGACTGACGTGTCGGCGTCCTCGAAGCCGGGTTGCCACGTGGGGTCGTTGGGGGTCACCGCGGCCAGGGCGCACAGGTGGCCGCCGGCAGAGCCGCCGGTGATGGCGATGTAGTCGGGATCGCCGCCGTAGGCCTCGATGTGCTCGCGGATCCACGCGATCGACTGCTTGACGTCAACGACGTGCGCTGGGAAGGCCGAGCGGGGGGAGAGGCGGTAGTTGATGGCGACGCACACCCAACCCTTGGCGGCCATGCGTTGCATCAGGGGGATGCCTTGCAGGTCCTTGTTGCCGATCGTCCAGCCGCCCCCGTGCACCTGCAGCAGCACCGGCGCCTTCTCGAGGTTCGCACCCGCCGGCAGGTAGACGTCGAGGAGCCCGCGTCGGCCGTGCTCGTTGTAGGCGATGTTGCGCTCGACGCGGACCGCGGCGTCCTTCATCCGGAACGGGTAGACCAGCTTGCGCCAGGGCGTGGCGAGCTCGGCCGGCGTGGGCTTGGCGTCGAGCACGTCGGAGTAGTCGATGCCGAGGCCCTCGGCCAGCGCGTTCTCGGCGTCGTGCTGGGAGGCTCGAGCCTGGTTGATCAAGTAGGCCAGGCCCGCGCTGCTGGCTCCGGCGAGGGCTAGCCCCGGCAGGCTACGAC
>JBAUWM010000031.1:0-4984 GCA_049583775.1 Nocardioides sp. | reverse complement strand
GGATAGTTGATCCCCTCTTCCTTCCGCAGTTCCAACGCGAGCCAGATCAGGTCGGTAAATCGGGGCACGACCACCGAGACGTTCGACGGGCCTACCTCCCTGACCCATGCTGCAGCTTCGTCCAGCTCCGCAGCCGCGACGTGCTGAACCATGGCGCGGTCCCGAGAGAGGTGGGTTGCCGCCGTGGCCACGTTGCTGATCGAGAGCGCGGCGATCACGCCCCCAATGACAGCCCCGGTGATCGGAACACGGAGCTTCGTGCGACGCACAGGCCATCGCTGTGCAAGCGCCGCCCAGCCGACGACCGCGAAGAGCAGGACGAACGAGTACCCCAGCTGAGCTGTGCGATATTGCAGGTTGCCCGCGTCGGACCTGAGCGCGGACAGCTCAAGCAGACCGAGCGCGAGAACCAGGCCGAGCGCGGCCCCGCGGGCGGGAGTGACTGCGATGGCGAACCCCAGACCGAGAGCCACGGCAAGGGCGCCGACGACGGCCACGATCGAGAAGAGCCAGGTCGAGCCGTCCGAGCCAAAGGCGGGATCGGTGCCCACGATGGCGCGGAGCAGCTCGAAACCTCGGCGATCATCGAACGGTGTGCTTCCGTCGGAGTAGCGCCCACCGATCCGCGCGCTCTGGGCGAGCCAGATCCAGGCGAACGGGGTCGCCGCGACCCCGATGGCCCAGACCGCCGCCACCCTGTTCAAACGCTCCAGCAAGTGAGCCCGCTGTCCCCACACCGTGAGCAGCGCTACCGGCAGCACCAGCACGAACACCAGCTCTGAGTAGATGGCGGCCAACCCCGCGACGCTCACGATGGCTGGCCACATGAACCGTCGATGCGTCGTGACGGCGTAGGAGAGGGTGAGCGCGATCAGCGCAATCGACACGCCCAGCAGCCCGTCGTTCTTGCCCTCGAGCGACTGGGTCGTCAGATACATCGAGCTGGTGGCTAAGGGCACCGCTACCGCCGCCCAGCGACGTCGGACACCTAGGAGACGTGCCGCTGCGTAGATGGCGGACCCCACCATGATGAGCAGCATGATCGAGATCGGCGTGATCGTGTCGGAGGCGTCGCGTCCGGTGACGAAGCTAAGCGCGGAGGCGACCGACGCCTGCCCGTAGCGGAAGCGGTTCGAGATCACGTCCACCACCGGACCCACGCTCGGTGTCGCGCTGCCAGCCCAGTCGCCCGCATTCCAGTACGGCCCCGGCAGCAGGGGCTCGTCGGCCAAGTACGAGGAGGTTGCGGCGAAGTAGAACTGGTCGACGATGACGGTCGCCGCCACTGGTCGGCTGTCGCCAACCCAGACGGTGGGCAGTGCGGCGACTGCGGCACCACCCAGCGCCAATATCGGGCACAGCAGGAGGCCAACGACCGCACCGCGCCCAACCCGCCACGGGTGTCGCTTCTTCAGCACCCCGATGGCCATCAGAACGACCAGCACCGTCGCCACCACGATCAGGCTCATCGGGACGTCGAGCCACCTGGTGGCGGTGCTGCACACCGCCGCCACCAGACCCGCCCCAAAGATCGGTGCCGCCGGAAGAAGCAGGTCGCGCGTCCGCGCGTCGACCGGCGCCAGCACACACCATCCGACAAGGCTGAGCACGGCATACATGGCGATGACGAGGAACAGGGTCGCGATCACGGTCGGGCCCTCATCAGCGTCAACTCTCGGTCGTAGCCGTCCAGACCGGAGTCGTTGTCAGTCATGCACGTCTCGATCAGGTCTGGGTCGACATCGTCCAGCGTCATGGGCGAGCTTCCGCCCTGACCGAACCTCATCGGGACGCCGGCCATCCCTTGCGCGCGAAGGTCTGCCCGGTACGTGACGGTCACGATGGAGTTCAATTTTTTCGGGGCCCGGAACGTCTGAGTCGTCCACTGGCCGGATCGGTCTGGCCGGCCGACCGCCCGCACGCTCGCACCGTTCTCGGTGTAGAGAACCAGGCCGTTGTTCATGTCGGGCACCCGCGCGGCAGTCGCCACTCGGAAGGTGCGCGAGGAATTCTCCCCGCGAATGACGACGAAGGAGACGCCCTCACGCGCGCAAGGAGAGCCGCGCATGAACGTGGTGCGCAGCCACGGCCCACGAAACGGCGCAACGATCACGCCCGAGTCGTCGAGCTGCACGATCGAGTACCTACCGTCCCGGAGGACGTAGGTCGCGTCTCCGACGACCGAGGCCCCGGGGCCCACGACGTAGTAGGGGTCGACCTCTCGATCCCAGTGGGGCACAAACCCGACGTACACGTTGGCCGAGACGACGGCGGGATAGTCGACGCCCGGAAATTCGACGAGTGACATCGACAGTGCCGCCAAGTCAGTGAGGTTAGGCGTCACGACGGTGACATTATCGTCGCCGACCTTCTCCACCAGCTCACGCACCGCGGCGACGAAGGTGTCTGGGACGTGCTGATTCGCCGCGCGCTCATGGGAGGTCGTGATGCCGATCGTCACTAGGTTGCTGGCCACGAACCCCATGGAGGCGACGGCGGCCAAGGCCACCGCCGCCTTCGGAAGGGCACCGCGCGGCGTCGGTGCGACTCGTTGACGAGCGTCAGGCTTCTCGACGCCCTCCTCGCCCCGCCGCAGCAGGTTGCTCCAACCGACGACCGCGAAGAGAAGGAGCACCGGGAGACCTAGCTGAACGACCCGGTACTGAAGATTCCCCACCTGGTTGCTCACCGCATAGAGCTCGAAACCACCCACCACCAGCAGCATCGCGGCCAGGGCCCCCCGGGCTCGGTGTTGAACTAGCGCAGCGACCCACCCCACGCAGAGCGCCAGCAACACCATCAGGCCCACGAGGTTGAGAATCAAGGCGTAGCTGGAGCTGCTCGCTGGGCTCGCCGTGCCGAGGTAGGCACGGAACAACTCCCAGCCGGATCGTCCCGCGAACGGGCTCGGACCATTGGTGGTCCTGCTGGTGACCTTGAAGCTCTGAGCCAGCCACACCCATGCCCACGGCACGAGCACGACTGAGGCTGCCCAGCGCCCCCCCAGCAGGTTCAGCCGGTGCAGCAGGGCGGCGCGTGGCCCGACTAGGGCGAGCCCAACGATCGCAGGCACCAGCAAGACGAAGTACTCGGAGTAGGTTGCGGCCAGGCCGGCACCCACGAGCACCAGGGGCCAGGTGTGGCGAGGATCCTTGATCAGTCGGCTCGAGAGGGCCAGGGCCAGTAGGAAGAGCGAGGCTCCCAGCAAACCGTCGTTCTGGCCCTGGAGCGGCTGGGATACCACGTGGGCGGAACTCGTCACCAGAAGGGAGGCGACGCATGCTGCAGGCCGTCTCAGACCCAGCAACGTGCCCGACACGAAGGTCGCAGCACCAAGGAGCAGCAACCAGAGCAGCGAGATCGAGCCCAACGTTTCGTAGGGAGGTTGAAAGACCATGACGCTCAACGTTGCGGCGACGGCCGACTGCCCGAACCGCAACCGGTTCTGCACCGTGTCTCTGGCTGGTGCCGTTGCTGGTGGGTCGTTGCCCACCCATGAGCCGGTCGTCGTGGGGCCGGGGAGGAGCGGGTCGTCGACGAGATACGTGCTCACTCCGCCGAAGTAGAACCCGTCGATGATGTAGGCCGGCGCGACGGCCCCGGAGTCTCCTGCGCTTGCGACCTGCGTCGACGGAGCGCCGGCGAGCGCGAGCCCACCGAGGCTTGCCGCAACGACGAGGGCCACCGAACCCCAGACCCCGCGGGTCATCGTGAACGGGCGGCGCCGTTTGCGCACGCTGTAGAAGACCAGCCCCAGAGCGATTGCCGCGAAAATGGGCAACGACTGGCGAATCGACAACCATCGACAGGTCCAGTTGGCCACCCCGGCAAGGAGCGCTGCGCCAAAGATCGGGGCGGCAGGGAGCAGCTTGGCTCGCAACTCGGGTTTGAGCGGTGCCAAGGCAGCAGCGCCGAGCACGAACAGGATGACGAACTGGACGGCTACCAGCAGAAGGGTCATCGCCACCCGAGATTGTTCCCTTCGCTCACCTACCCAGCCAGAGTCACCACTGCTCGTAGCCTATCCTCGCAGTGTCCGTGCGCTGTCTCCTCGGGGTACCTGCCCAGCCGACTCGGGTGATCCGGACAGCCAGGCCAGAGCTGGCTGAAGGAAGCGCGAAGCCCACCCGGAAGGAACGTCCTCTGCCAACCAACGTGGCGCGCGACTACGACCTACTGGTCTGCCTGAACTACTACTCACCGTACGTCTCGGGCGTGACCGAGGCAGCCCGAGTAACCGCAGAGGGGCTGGCGGCACGGGGATGGCGTGTGCTCGTCGTGTGCGGCCGGCACGATGATGCAAGCCCGTCGACCGAGTCCATCAACGGGGTCGACGTGATTCGCACCAAGGTCGTCGCCAGGATCGGCAAGGGCATCATCAGCCCGACCTTCGTGCCTACCGTCGCTCGATGGGCCAAGCGTGCCCGCTTGGTGCACCTGCACGCGCCCATGCTCGAGACTGGAGCAATCGCAGCAGCGGTCGGGAGCAAGGCCCCGCTCGTGGTCACGTACCACTGCGACGTGAACCTGCCCGAGTCGGCGCTGAACAGGTTCCAGATGTCAATGCTCGACCGCTCGCACATCGCCGCCTTCAAGCGTGCAGCCGCCATCTGCGTGACCAGCGACGACTATGCGGCTTCGAGCCGACTGGCTCGGCACCTTGCTGGTCGCACCACTGAGATCCCCCCGCCCTCGCTCCTTCGTCCCGTGGGAAGACCGGCCTTCCGCGACGGTGCCGGTTTGCACGTGGGATTCCTCGGCCGCATCGTGGAAGAGAAGGGATTGGAGTACCTCGTGGCCGGCTTCCGGCAACTAGGTCCAGACGCTCGCCTGGTGATCGGCGGCGACTTCGCTTCGGTCGCCGGAGGCAGTGTCGTCGACAAGGTGATGTCGGCCATCGACGGCGACCCGCGGGTGCGGATGCTGGGCTTCGTGCCGGACGAGGACGTCGCCGACTTCTACGCATCGCTCGACATCTTTGCGC
>JBAUWM010000030.1:0-5674 GCA_049583775.1 Nocardioides sp. | reverse complement strand
GAGCAGGACCATGCACCGAGCGTAGGCGCGCAAGGGCGCGAGGTCGGTCAGGCGCTACGGCGTGCCGACCCACTCGTCGGACCCGTCGACAAACCGCTGGTGCTTCCAGATCGGCACCTCGTTCTTGAGGGTGTCAATGAGGTCGCGGGAGGCATCGAAGGCCACGCCCCGGTGCGCTGCCGCGGTACCGATCACCACAGCGAGGTCGCCGATCACGAGATCACCGACCCGGTGGATCGCGGAAACTCCGTGGACGTCGTGCCGCCCTGCCACCTGCTCACACACCTCGCGGAGACGGTCGAGCGCAGTGGGGTGCGCCGAGTAGCCCAGCCCCTGCACGTCGCGACCCCCGTCGTGGTCGCGCACTCGCCCGACGAACAGGGTGACTCCCCCGTCTGCGCCCTCGTCGAGGCTGGCCAGCACCTCGCCGACGTCGAGCGGGGTGTCCCGGATGTCGACGAGACGGACGACGGGCTCAGGCACGTCGTCGACCCTAGCCCCGATCTGGACTGGGGACTGGTCTGGGGACATGCGCGTACCGTTGAGGCATGACCACCGACCCCCCACAGGGCCCCGGCCACGACGGTGACGATGAGCGGCCGAACCCGTTCAAGGGCACCCCGTTCGAGCAGTTCTTTGCCGGCGCCGCGGGCGGCGGCCCGGGCGGTTTCGACCTGAGCGCCCTGGCAGCTGGCCTCGGCGGCGGAACCGGGGCCGCGATGCCCGACCTCAATCAGCTCTTCGGCCAGATCCAGTCGCTGATGCAGCCCTACGACGGGGCGCTCAACTGGGAGGTCGCGACCGACATCGCGCGCAAGGCGGCGGCCCAAGGCGCTGACCCGACTCCGACCACCCGGCAGCAGGACGCCGTGGCCGACGCGGTCAGGCTCGCCGACCACTGGCTCGACGAGGCCACCGAGTTTCCCTCGGGCGTCACTTCGACCGCTGCGTGGAGCCGCGCCGAGTGGGTCGTCAACACCCTCGACGTGTGGAAGGTGCTCGTGGAGCCTGTGGCCGAGCAGTCGGTCAAGGGGCTCAGCGGCGCGCTTCCTCCCGAAGCCCAGGCCGTCGCCGGCCCGCTTCTCGGGATGATCGGTAAGGCCATGGGGGCGATGCTGGCCACGCAGGTCGGTTCGGCGCTGGGCGAGCTGGCCGGTGAGGTGCTGGGTGCCTCCGACATCGGATTACCGCTCGGCGCGCCCGGTCGCGCGGCGCTGGTGTCGAGCAACGTGACCGACTTCGCTGCCGGGCTCGATGTCAGCGAGGACGACGTCGTGCTCTACCTGGCCCTGCGGGAGGCCGCTCACCAACGGCTCTTTTCGCACGTGCCGTGGCTGCGCGAACACCTGATCGGCGCGGTCACCGACTACGCCCGCGGCCTCGAGATCAACGCCGAGGGCCTGCAGCAGCGGCTCGAGGAGCAGATGCGTGGCATCGACCCGAGCAACCCCGAGTCGATGCAACAGCTCCTCGAGGGCGGTCTCTTCGACATCCCCAAGTCTGCGGCGCAGGTGGCCGCACTCGAACGGCTGGAAACGGCGCTGGCGCTGGTCGAGGGCTGGGTCGACGAAGTGGTCGGTCAGGCCACGGCGGAGCGGATGCCGGCCGCGGCCAAGCTGCAGGAAGCCGTGCGACGGCGCAGGGCCGCTGGCGGTCCGGCCGAGCAGACCTTCGCGGCCCTGGTGGGTCTCGAACTGCGCCCCCGCCGACTTCGCGACGCGTCGACCCTGTGGGGCTCGCTGCGCACCCGTCAGGGCACCGAGGCCCGCGACGGCGTGTGGATGCACGCCAACCTGCTGCCCACGGCGGCCGACCTCGACGACCCGCTCGGCTTCCGTGAGGACGCCGCCGCCCCCAGCTCGTTGACCGAGGAGGACTTCGACGCCGGGCTACGCAAGCTTCTCGACGGCGAGTGACCCTGCACCACTCGGCGCTCGCCACCCTGGAGAGCTGGACTGCGCCGACGGCCGAGCAGGAGGACCTGCGGCAGCGTTACGTCGCTCACCTGCACACCCATCGCGACGGGGTTCGTCGTGAGTGTCGGCCTGACCACCTCACCGCGAGCACGCTCGTGCTCAGCCACGACGGCACCCAGGCCCTGCTGACCCTGCACGCCAAGGCGGGCCGCTGGTTCCAGTTCGGCGGACACTGCGAGGACGGCGACAGCACGCTGGTGGCCGCGGCCACCCGCGAGGCGACGGAGGAGTCCGGACTCGACGAGCTCGTGCTCGACCCCGACCCGGTGCAGCTGAGCGAGCACGTTGTGTCGTTCTGTCGCGTCCCTGGTCGCGACGACGGACTCGACGTGCACCACCTCGACGTGCGGTTCGTGGCCGTGGCTACGGCCGGCGCGCTGCCGGCGGTCAGCGACGAGTCGCTCGACGTCCGGTGGTGGCCGGTCGACGCCCTCCCCGATCCGGAGCCCGAGCTGGTCGAGCTCGTGGAGCTGGCTCTGACCCGTCAGGCGTCGAACTCGGCGGGCGGCCGCACCGCGGCCGCCTCCGACCAGCCCAGCAGATAACCCTTGGCCTTCTCGGCGTGCGGATAGCGGTCGACCCAGGCCCAGAACCTCGCGTCATGACCCGGCTCGAGCAGGTGCGCAAGCTCGTGCACGAGCACGTAGTCGAGCACCCAGCTGGGCATCTTCTGCAGACGCTCGGAGAGTCGGATCGTGCGGTCGCTGACCGTGCAGGAGCCCCAACGCGTGTTCTGGTTGCCGACCCACCGCACCGACTCAGGAGTGGCGAGTCCCCCGAGATACCTGTCGCTGATCTCGAGCGCCCGGTCGAGGAGGTCGTCGTCGGAGAGCCGCGAGCGCTGCTCCGACTGCTCCACGCGGGCCACCATCGTGGCCACCCACTCCGCCTCGTCGGCCTTGCTGAACGTGGCGGGAATGAGGACAACGATCCGGTCGCCCTCGCGGTAGGCCGACACGGTGCGTCGTCGGCGCTTGGAGCGCCGCACGTCGACGTCGGCCCGCGGCTCGGCTCCGCCCATGCAGGGGACCTTACTTCTCAGCCCACTCCACGAGACGTTCCTTCGACCACGTGTTGACGATCCGATCGGCCTCGATCCCGGCCTCCTCGGCCCGTTCGCAGCCCAGCACCAGGAAGTCGAGTTGCCCCGGCGCATGGGCGTCGCTGTCGATGGAGAACACACAGCCGGCGTCACGCGCCAGCGCCAGGAGATCGGACGGCGGGTCGCGACGCTCAGGGCGGGAGTTGATCTCGACGGCCACGTCGTGCTCGGCGCACGCCTCGAACACCGCCCGAGCGTCGAAGGCCGACTGGGCCCGAGTGCCTCGGTTGCCCGTGACCAAGCGGCCAGTGCAGTGCCCGAGCACGTTCATCCGCCGATTGCGGATCGCCGCAATCATTCGTTTGGTCATCGGACCTGAGTCCATGGCGAGCTTGGAGTGCACGCTGGCCACCCGAACCTCGAGCTGAGCCAGCATCTCGTCGGTCTGGTCCAGCGAGCCGTCATCGAGGATGTCGACCTCGATGCCCTTGAGCAGGGTGAACCCGGCTCCCCTACCAAGGTGCTCGTTGACCGCATCGATCACTCCGAGCTGGCGCTGGAGTCGCTCAGCCGACAGCCCGCGGGCGACCTTGAGTCGCGGCGAGTGGTCGGTGAGCACCAGGTAGTCGTGACCCAGCTCGATGGCGGTCATCGCCATCTCCTCGATCGGGGAGCCACCGTCACTCCAGTCGGAGTGCGAGTGCAGGTCGCCCCGTAGCGCGGCGCGGAGGTCTCCCCCGCCGCTGGTCAGTGGACCTGCGTGCTCGGACTCCAGCGCCGCGAGCCGCTCGGGCAGCTCGCCGCGCACGGCAGCGGCGATGACATTTGCCGAACTGGTTCCGATGCCGGCCAGGTCGGTGAGGGTGCCGGCATCCACGGCCTGCTGCACCTCGGCGTCGGTCATCGGCAGGATCGTGGCCGCGGCGCCCCGGAAGGCCTTGACCTTGTAGGTGTCCTCGCGGGCTCGCTCGAGCAGGAAGGCGATCCGGCGCAACGCCGCCACCGGTCCAGCGTCGTAGGTCCCGGTCATCTCGGCCATCACTGACGTCCCAGAATCTTTTGTCCACAGGCGGTGCACAACGATCGTGGCTGGTCAGCGGGCCGATGCCCCGACCGGGTTGCGCGTTCTCCACAGGCGATTCCCAGCTGATTCCACGGCATTAAGGGTTTCTCCACACTGTTCTCCACAGACTTGTCCACAGGGTAGGGGCGCTAGCCATTGACCCGGTGCCAGCGGCTCCCTAGGTTGGCCGACGGACGAGGCCCCCGGGCCACCGACCGACACTGGCAAGGGGAAGGCGAGTGTCGGGAACGTGGTGTCGGGGGCCTCTTCATGTTCGCTGTCAGACTCCGCGAAACACAGGCGCGCGCTTCTCTTGCACCGCCCGGATGCCTTCGTGCAGGTCTGCGGTCGCCATCGTGACCGGCTGCGCCAGGGCCTCCCATTGCAGGCACGACTCGAGGTCAGGGTGCCCGCCGTCGGCGAGCGCCAGCTTGGTCAGACGACTGGCGATCGGCGCCGTCGCGGCGATCTCGGCCGCGGCCTCGAGCGCCTGGTCGAGGAACGGCTCGCGCGGCAGCACCCGGGAGACGAGGCCCAGCGTCAGCGCCTCGTCGGCCTCGACCATGCGTCCGGTGAGCAGCAGGTCGCGCGCGACAGCCGCCCCCACCACGTTGGGCAGCAAGAAGGTGCCCGCCATGCCAGCGTGCAGACCGAGCTTCACGAACGGCACCCCGAGCTTGGCCCCCGACGCCGCGAAGCGGAGATCGCAGGCCAGCGCCAGGCACAACCCGGCTCCGACTGCCGCTCCGTTCACGGCCGCAATGGTGGGCACTTCCAGGCGTCGGATCGAGAGCCAGGCCCGGTAGAAGGTCAGCATCTTGGTGCGCAGCTCGTCGACGGTGGCGTCTGGGTCGCCCGCGATCCACGCCGTGTTGCCCCCCGAGCAGAACGCGGACCCAGCGCCTGTGACCACGACGGCGCGCACGCTCGGGTCGCCCGCAAGCTCATCGATGGCAGCGACCCACGACGACGTCATGTCCGCCGACATCGCGTTGCGCATCGCCGGGTCATCGAGTACCAAGAGGGCGACACCGGGCGAGGGTCGTTCGAGTCGGAGCGAGGTCAGATCGGCCATGCCGGCACCCTACTGACCCTCCCGATCGGCTAGGACACGCCGAACGGCCCCAAGGCCTCACGGCGCCCCATCAGGCTCTCCGTGTCGTAAGGTCGAATTGGCTTCGACGGCACCGCCGGAGCCTCCACGACAGTCCAATGGCAAGGAGGCCGTCATGGCGGAGACCTGGAGCGGCGAGTTCTACTGCGTGAAGTGCAAGGAGAAGCGTGAGGCAGAGGGCGAGGTGAGGGTCAACGACAAGGGCACGCGGATGGCGAAGGCCGTCTGCCCTGTCTGCAGCACCAACCTCAACCGAATCCTCGGCAAGGCCTGATTCCGAGCATTCCATGACAGCGGTCCTTCCTCGGAGGGACCGCTGTCGGCTTGTCCAGGGCCTGTGGATGAGCACCATCCACGCCGCGCGGTCCGTGTGACGATCGGCGGGTGGCCAGACCCTCTGCCAGACCCACTGCCAGACCCTCGCGCCCACAGCTGCGGCCCGGCGTGCACCCGGTGCGCCGCGACGCCCAGCACTGGCA
>JBAUWM010000029.1:0-11231 GCA_049583775.1 Nocardioides sp. | reverse complement strand
CGTCGACGACCACGCCACCCACCTCGTGCGAGCGGATCTTGCCGCCCACCAGGGGCGACGACTCGAGCATCACCACCTCGTGCCCGGCGCGAGCCAGGTCGTGGGCCGCGGTCAGTCCGGAGATCCCGGCACCGACGACGACCGTCAGCGACGCAGCCCGCTCATTCACGACCCCACCCTACGGAGCGCCCGCGTGGGAACCGTGGCGGCGCGGGCGGCGTCGAAGCCGGCATGACCTCACCACTCACCCCCCGACGGCTGCGAGCCGCGGCCGCCGTCGCCCTGGTGGCCACCTTGACCGTCGCGTGCTCGACCGCAGGCGAGGACTCCGCTGATGGCGGCAGCGACGCCGACATGTCGCAGGTGGCGCCCGAGGCGGCTGTCGCCGACATGCTGCGAGGCGACGTGGACGCTGAGGTCCCGGCCGACGCGGCGGCCTACCGAGCCGAGAGCGCGCAGAGCAACCTGAGCAACGGGTCCGTGGCGACAGCCGACGACAAGGGTGCGGCACCGGTGGCAGCAGACGCCGGGCGCGCCTTGATCAAGACCGGCACCGTCGCGCTGCGCTCGAGCGACGTGGGGCAGGCCCGATTCGACGTCCAGAAGATCGTCGATGCCCACCGCGGAGAGATCGCGGAGGAGAACACCGAGGCCGACGACGAGGGCGACGCCGAGCGCAGCCGCCTGGTCATCCGGGTGCCGGTGGCCGAGTACACCGCAGTGCTCCAGGAGCTCGAGGACGTGGCCGAGCTGATCTCGACCAGCTCGAGCATCGAGGACGTCTCGACCCAGGTGATCGACACCGGTGTCCGGGTGCAGCTGCAACGGCGCAGCATCGAGCGGATCAGCCTGTTGCTCGACCGGGCCTCGAGCATCCGGGACATCGTGAACATCGAGCGCGAGCTCTCCCGCCGCGAGGCCGATCTCGGTTCGCTGGAGAAGCGTCAGACCTTCTTGCGCGACCAGAGCCAGCAGGCCACCGTCACCGTGTCGATCGAGCGCCCCCGCGAGAAGGACCCGGTGGAGAAGAAGGAGAAGGACGACGACGGCTTCCTGAGCGGTCTCGAGAACGGCTGGCACGCCCTCTCAGAAGTCACCACCGGTCTGCTGACGGCCAGCGGTGCACTGCTGCCCTTCGCCCTGGTGCTGCTCCTCGTGGGTGTGCCGGCTCGGGCGGTCTGGCGTCGCCGGCGTCCGATCGCGCCGACCGCGCCTCAGGTGAGCGGGTAGGACTGCACGAACTCGGTCAGCCGGTGCAGCTGGTCGGGGTTTGTTGACGGGATGACGCCGTGCCCGAGGTTGAAGATGTGGCCCGACGCGGCGCGACCGGCCTCGATCACCTCGGCAGCCCGCGCGGTCATCACGTCGGTCGGGGCGAAGACAAGCGTGGGGTCGAGGTTGCCTTGCACCGCGCGGCCGCCGACCTGCGGGATCGCGCTGGCCAGCGGCGTGCGCCAGTCGACGCCCACGACGTCGGCGCCGGCCTCGCCCATCAGACCCAGCAGGTTGCTGGTGCCCACGCCGAAGTGGATGCGCGGAACCCCCAGGGCCCCGGCACGCGTCAAGACACCCCGGGAGTGCGGCATCACGTGGTCGCGGTAGTCGTCTGGGGTGAGCGCACCGGCCCACGAGTCGAACAGCTGCACTGCCGAGGCACCGGCGGCCACCTGCACCTCGAGGTAGGCCGCCGCAATGCCCGCGATCTTGCGCATCAGCGCGTCCCACACGTCGGGCGCGCCGAACATCATCGCCTTGGTCTTGGCGTGCTCCTTCGACGGACCTCCCTCGACCAGGTACGACGCGACGGTGAACGGAGCGCCAGCGAACCCGATCAGTGGCGTGCCACCAAGCTCAGCCACGAGGTTCTGCACCGCCTGGGTGATGAACGGGACGTGCTCGGGAAGCAGATCGGGGATCGCCTCGACGTCGGCCAGGGTGCGCACGGGCGAGGCCACGACGGGGCCGATGCCGGGCTTGATGTCGAGGTCGACGCCCACGGCCTTGAGCGGCAGCACGATGTCGGAGAAGAAGATGGCGGCGTCGACGCCGTAGCGGCGCACCGGCTGCAGGGTGATCTCGACGACGAGGTCGGGGTCCATGCACGACTCGAGCATCCCGACGCCCTCGCGCAGCTTGAGGTACTCGGGCAGCGAGCGTCCGGCCTGCCGCATGAACCACACCGGGGTGTGCGGCACGGGCTCTCCGCGGGCCGCCTTGAGGAAGGCGCTCTCAGACAGATCGACAGCGCTGACGGGACTCAATGGGCTCACGAGGGCAAGCCTCGCACGGCGACCCGGCGTGTTCACGGGCCGGATCCCGCGAGGCGGACCTACTGTGAAGCCATGGTGGCACCGCAGGAGACCAGCGCTGCGCCCGCGGAGTTCCGCGAGGCGGTGGCTGCCATGCGTGCGGCCACCATGCGTCCGGAGGTTTTCTGTGAGGAGATGCCGGCTCCGCAGCGAATCGCTCCCTACGCCGCGGCACTCTCGGCCGACGTCACCGTCGACGACACCGACATCGGCACCGGGCGAATCATCCTGCTGCACGACCCCGACGGCAACGAGGCATGGGAAGGCACCTACCGCTGCGTCGCCTACTGCCGCTGTGACATCGAGCTCGACCTCGTGACCGACCCGATGCTGGCCCAGGTGGGGTGGACCTGGCTCACCGATGCCCTGGCCGCGCACGGCGCCGATCACGTCGCCGCGAGTGGCACCGTCACGAGCGTTGCCACCGAGAGCTTCGGCGGCATGTCTGACGACGGCGGCACCGCCCAGATCGAAATTCGGGCGTCGTGGACACCCGTCGAGGGCGAGTCAGGGTTGGCGATCGAACGGCACGTCGAGGCGTGGGGCGAGCTGCTGTGCACCGCCGCCGGGCTCGAGCCGGTGCCCGAGGGCGTCGCGGTCCTGCCCAGTCGCCGCGGACAACGATGAGCTCGGACTCCCTTCCCCCTGACGCCGAGCCCGACACCGATCGCCAGGTCGAGCCCCAGGTCGAGCCCCAAGTCGAGCCTGAGGTCGAGCCCGAGCTCGCTGAACTGCTCACCCTGGCCGATGGTCTGCCGGAGATCACCGAGACCGACGCCGCGCTCGCCGAGGTCTGCGCCCGCCTGGCCGCCGGCACCGGACCCGTCGCGATCGACGCCGAGCGAGCCTCCGGCTACCGCTACTCCAACCGGGCCTACCTGATCCAGCTGCGCCGCAACGGTTCGGGCACGGCACTGATCGACCCGATCGCCGTCTCGTCGCTGGCGCCGCTGCAAGACGTGCTCGAGGGCACCGAATGGATCCTGCACGCCGCCACCCAGGATCTCCCCTGCCTGGCCGAGCTCGGACTCGTGCCTACGCACCTGTTCGACACCGAGCTGGCCGGACGCTTGCTGGGGTATCCGCGAGTCGGCCTGGCCACCCTGGTCGAGACGCTGCTCGGTTGGCGGATGAAGAAGGAGCACTCGGCAGCCGACTGGTCAACGCGTCCGCTGCCCGCGGCGTGGCTCGAGTACGCCGCCCTCGACGTGGAGGTGCTCGTCGAGCTGCGCGACCGCCTCGCTGCCGAGCTCGAGGAGAGCGGCAAGGCTGACTGGGCCCGCCAAGAGTTCGAGCACCTCAAAGGCTTCGAGCCGACGCCGCGAGAGGAAGCGTGGCGCCGCACCTCGGGCATGCACCGGGTGCGAGGCCGCCGCGCCCTCGCTGCCGTTCGGGCGCTGTGGGAGACGCGTGACGCGCTGGCCCAGCACCGCGACGTGACTCCGGGCCGGATCATCCCCGATGCCGCCATCGTTGCGGCCGCCTCGGCACTGCCGGTCGACCGCGAAGCCTTGATGAGCACCAAGGGCTTCCACGGGCGCGGTGCCGACCGGTACGCCGCGCGCTGGGTGGAGGCGCTCGAAGAGGCCGCTGCTCTCGACGACGACGACCTGCCCACCAAGTCACCGCGCGGCGACGGGCCGCCGGCACCTCGGGCATGGGCCGAGAAGGACCCGGTAGCCGCACGTCGCCTCCAGCTAGCGCGCGAGGAGATGGCAGCGCTCGGCGAGACACATTCGATGCCGGTGGAGAACCTGTTGACCCCCGACCTTCTGCGCCGCGTGCTCTGGTCACCCCCGCGCGTGCGCGAGCCAGGCGACCTGGTCGATGCCGTGGTCGACCAGCTGGCGGCGATGAGCGCGCGCCGTTGGCAGATCGCGCTCACCACCCCGCTCATCACCAGGGCGATCCTCACCGCCGATCGCGAGGCGGCCGAAGCCGCCGACGCAGCCGAGATCGCTCGAGCCGCGGCGGCAGCTGCTGTTCTGGATCAGGGTGACGACGACGCCGACGGCGAGTCGGACGGCGACCCCGAGGGTGCATCGGACGGCGAGTCCGAAGGCGACTCGGGCACGTAAGTCGGGTCGAGGATCGGGCGTGACAGCTCGTCGATCGCCGCGGTCAGCGCGGTCAGGTCGTCCAGAACCGTCGAGTGCAACAGCTGCTGCAAGCCTGGCGCTGCGGCGGCCTCCAGCAGGTCGTAGGAGTCGAGCAGAGGCAGCACCTGCACCCGGTCGACGCTGGCGTTGAACGCTCCTGCGTGCGAAGGCTGCTGGTCGGGCTGCAAGAAGGCCTCGGAGCGACCGACCGACAAGTTGGCCGGAACGAGGTAGCCGGCCTCGGCCACGATCGAGACACCGTCGTCGGAGATCGCGTGCACCAAGAAGTCGGCTGCCTTCTGCACCATCGGGCCTCGGGCGATGCAGAGCCCGCTGAGGCGGCCGAGCGTGGCCCGGCTGTCGAGTCGAGGGATGGGTAGCACGTCGAAGTGGAACTTCGGAAGCTCGCGCAGCTCAGGGGTCAGCGAGCGATAGTCGGTGACCATCGCCAGCTTGCCGCGTTTGAACCACTGCATCGGGGTGGCCCTGGCCAGCTGGGCCTCGCTCAAGGTGACCCGCGGGTCGCGAGCGAGCTCGAGCAGGGTGGTGAGGGTCTCGACGTTCTCGTCACTCGCCAGGTCGAGCGCCGTGGGGTCGGAGTCGTCGTCGAACAGAGTGCCACCCCCGGAGTACAAGAACGGGGCGATGCCGTCGAGGGTGGGCGAGACGTTGAGTCCCTTCGTACCCAGCCGCTTGCGACTGGCAAACCGCACGGCAGCCTGGAACTCGTCGAAGTCCCAGCCGTCGAGCTCTTCTGAGGGCACTGGAAGCCCGCGCGCTTTCATCTTCGTGAAGTCGACGAGGTCGGTGTTGTAGTAGACGACGCGCGGCGAGATGTCGTAGGGCATGCACTGAAGGTCGTTGTTGGCCGAGAACGCCTCGAGCCCCTCCTGGGCGTACCCGTCGCCGTAGCTGATGTCGCGTTCTTCGAGCAGGTCGAACAGCGGCGTGGTCAGGTCGGGCTCGAGAACTCGCGGCAGATTGGTGCGGGCGATCAGAAACACCTCGGGCAGCGGCGTGCCCGCCTCGACGTCGGCGAGCATGGCATCGCTGCTGGGCCACGACTGCAGCTCGACCTGAACCGTCGTCGCCTCGGCGTTGTAGGCGTCGACCATGTCTTGGTATGGCGCGACCTCGGGAGGCGAGCCGAATACCCCAAAGGTGAGCTCGACCGGTGTGGGCGCCGCGGACGTCGACGGCGACGTCGGCGCCGGCGGTACGGGCTCGTCGTCGCCGCTACAGCCAGCCAGTGCCAGGGAGACCCCGAGCGCGAGGGTCACGACCCCCGCGAACTGTCCCCTCATGCCACCTCCACCTCGTGGCCAGCTCCGCGCGCTGGCCGCGGGCACACCCTACCCAGCGCACGCAGCACGCGCAGGGCTGGTCGAGCACGCCGGACCGGGAGCGCCTCACGGCGCATGGCCGCTCGAAGCGGCTAATTGTGGGACCCGGGGCTGCCACAGCCCGACGTGCTCGAATCTCCACTCTACGCATGGCCCTAGTCCTGCGGGTGAGATCGCCCGCGCCAGCTCGACACGCCAGATCGACAGACAGATCGATAGCCCCGATCGTCAGGCAAGGCGACCGGCGAGCTCGAGGTGCCCGGCTGCCTCGAGCTGCTCAGCGAGAGCGAGCATCCGTCGCACCTCGGTGGTGGTCGGCTCGGCCAGGGAAGCCCGACCTGTCGCGACCACGCGGGCGAAGGCGGCGGCGCGCAGCAGCACGTCGGCGAAGTCGCCGGTCGCGATTCCGCGCAGTACCTGATCGATCATGGCGCGCAGCTCGTCAGGGCCGGGCGGGTCGGCGACGCCGGCCACCACGTCGGCCACCTGCGCGCGGGCGCGTCCGGCGTCGTACTCGTGGGCCACGCGGAGAGGGTCTGCGTGCACCCACGAGCGCAGCACGTAGAGCCGCCACAGGCAGCCTGCCAGTGAGTCGGCCGGAGACCCGGCCCACACCTCGGCGATGGTCTCGATGCCCTCGGTGTCGGCCAGGTGGAGCAGCCGGTCAGCCACCTCGTCGTCGTGACTGTCGTGGGCGCCACGCACGAGCAACGCCGCGGCGCGCTCGGCGGCCTCGCTCACCAGAGCCGGATCGGCGCCGCCCTCGAACTCGTCGAAGTAGTCGGCCCAGCGCGCCAGGGGGCGATGGTGCGGGCGCGACTGGTCGGACACTCCCTCAGGCTAGAGCCTTGCGGATGCGCTGGTCGCTGACTGGTCCGTCGGTGCCGAGCTGCTGTGCCCAGAGCGAGACCCGGTACTCCTCGAGCATCCAGCGCACGCGGCGCAGCGACTCCTCAGGGGGACGGCCGGCGGGCAGCGCCTCGATGCGATGCAGGTAGGCGTCTTGGAGAGCGACCACCTGGTCGTGCAGCAGCCGGTCGCGATGCACCGCTCCCCCACCCTCGTCGAGCCTGGTACGGCGCAGCTCGAGGGCACGCAGGTAGATCGGGTAGCGGCGCAGACGAGAGGCCCCGGCCCGGCCGATGAAACCGCGCTCGACCAGTCGGGCCAGCTGGGCCTGCATGTCGGTCAGTGCCGGCAGCTGCATCATGTCCACGCGCCCACCCAGCGCCTTGTCGGTCGAGCGCCACGCCGCCAGCACGTCGATGACGTCACCCATGGTGGCGCGGACAGCGGCGTCGTGGTCACGAGCCGCGGCGACGACCAGGGCGTCGAAGGTGGCCTCGTCGCGCACCGGGGGCCGGGCGTCGACCACGTCGGCCAGCACCGCCGTCCGGCAATCAGCCAACAGCTCGGCGACCGAGGGGTACGGCGATCCGGCCAGGCCCAGCTTCTCGGCGTTGGTCAAGTCAGCGACCAGGCTCGCGGTGGTGTCCGGCAGCGCGATCTCGAGCAAGCGCCGGACTCCGAGCCGGTGCCGAGCAGCCGCTTCCTCTGCGGATCCGTGGACGGCGAGGCCGACTGTGTCGCCTTCGTCGTCGAGCGCGGGATGGGCGGTCACCTCGTGGCCGGCCCGCCGCTGGGTGATCGTCGCTTCAAGGGTGCCGAAGGCCCAGGTGGTCTCCCCCGAGCGAGCCAGCCCACTGTCACCGGCCACCTCAGCCATCGCCTCGGCGAACTGTGGCTGCAGCGGGGCCTTGAGCGCCTCGAGGTCCTTCCCGCGTGCTTGCACCGTGCCGGCGTCGTCGACGACGCGATAGGTCGGGCGCAGGTGCTCGGCGACTCGTGACCAGTCCCACGAGTCTCGCGGCACATGCACTCCGGTCGTGGCGCGGCACCAGCGCTCGAGGGCGTCGAGCAGCGGCTCCTCCCCCGGTGGCACCGTCCGCAAGAACTCCCTCGCTCGGTCGGGCGCTGGCACGAGCGCCACCCGCAGGTTCTTGGGCAGGCTGCGGATCAGGCTGGTCACGAGCTCTTCGCGCAGGCCGGGCACGTTCCACGAGAAGTCGTCGTCGGCCACCTGGTTGAGGGTCGCTACCGGCACGTCGATGGTGAGGCCGTCGTCCTCGGACCCGGGCTCGAAGTGGTAGCTGATCGAGAACGTGAGCCCCTCGCGCGACCCCTGCCAGGTGCTCGGGTACTCGTGCTCGCCGACGGCCTCGGCCGCGTCGTGAGTGAGCATGTCGAGGTCAAAGGTGAGCAGCTCGGGATTCTTCTGCCGCTCTGACTTCCACCACGTGTCGAAGTGGGCGCCGCTGACCACGTCGGCCCCTACCCGAGCGTCGTAGAAGTCGAAGAGCGTGTGCTCGTCGACCACGATGTCGCGGCGTCGAGCGCGGTGCTCGAGCGCCGCGGCCTCGTCGAGCAGCTCGCGGTTGCGGGTGAAGAACTTCTGCCGCGACGACCACTCGCCGTAGACCAGCGCGTGCCGAATGAAGAGCTCGCGGCTCAGCGCGCGGTCGACCTTTCCGAAGTTGATCAGCCGGTCTGCGACGAGCGGCACGCCATAGAGGAGAACGCGTTCGTTGGCCATCACGGCCGCGCGCTTCTTCGACCAGTGCGGCTCGGAATAGGTGCGCTTGATCAGGTGGGCGCCGATCGTCTCGGCCCACTCGGGCTTGATCGCGGCGTTCTGGCGCGCCCAGAGACGTCCGGTCTCCACCAGCTCACCGGCCATCACGAACGCCGGGTTCTGACGGGCGAGCCCGCTGCCAGGGAAGATCGCGAACTTCGCACCGCGGGCGCCGAGGTACTCGCGCATCGGACGACGCGAGCCCCGGCCGGTTGTCGAGCCCCGGCCGGTGGTCGAGCTCGTCGAGACCCGTTCCTCGAGCAGCCCGATGTGCGAGAGCAACCCCGACAACAAGGCTTGGTGAATGCCATCGGCGTCCGGGGTGTCGGCCGGTTGGCCGACCTGGATCTTCATCTCCTTGCAGACCTGTCGCAGCTGCGACTCGAAGTCCTGCCACTCGCGCACCCGCAGGTAGTTGAGGTACTCGCGCTTGCACATGCGCCGGAAAGCACTGCCACTCTGCTCGCGCTGCTGCTCCTTGAGGTAGCGCCACATGTTCAGCAAGGTCAAGAAGTCGGAGCCCTCAGCGGTGAAGCGCGCGTGCTGCTGGTCGGATTGCGCCTTCTGCTCGGCTGGGCGCTCGCGGGGGTCCTGCAGGCTGAGCGCTGCGCAGATGACGATCACCTCGCGCACGCAGCCGAGTCGCTCGGCCTCGAGGATCATCCGGGCCAGTCGGGGATCGATGGGCAGCCGCGCCAACCGGCGTCCGACCTCGGTGAGCTTGGGCCCGTCGTGTCGGCGGGTGTCGAGCAGGCTGGTGGTGACGGCGTTGAGCTCTTCGAGCAGCTGGACTCCGGCTTGGATGTTGCGCTTGTCAGGCGGCTCGACGAAGGGGAATCGACTCAGGTCACCGAGGCCGAGCGAGGCCATCTGCAAGATGACCGAGGCAAGGTTGGTGCGCAGGATCTCGGGCTCGGTGAACTCCGAGCGCGACTCGAAGTCCTCCTCGGAGTACAGCCGGATCGCGATTCCGGCTGCCACGCGCCCACAGCGGCCCGAGCGCTGGTTGGCCGAGGCCTGGCTGATCGCCTCGATAGGCAGCCGCTGCACCTTGGTGCGCACCGAGTAGCGCGAGATGCGAGCCACTCCGGTGTCGACCACGTAGCGAATACCAGGAACGGTCAGTGACGTCTCGGCCACGTTGGTGGCCAGCACCACCCGTCGTCCGCTGCCTGAGCGGGGGGCGAACACGCGGTGCTGCTCGGCCGCCGAGAGTCGTGAGTACAACGGCACGATCTCGATGCCAGCCCGCCCGCCGCGCGCCTCCGCGAGTGGGGCGAGGGCTTCGGCGGTATCGCGGATCTCGCGCTCACCGGGGAGGAACACCAGCACGTCGCCGGGCCCTTCGGCCGAGAGCTCTTTGACTGCCTCGACTATTGCCTCGGTCTGGTCGCGCACCAGCGGCTCGCCGTCCTCGTCGTCCTCGGGCAGCGCCACCAGTGGTCGGTAGCGCACCTCGACCGGATAGGTGCGGCCCGACACCTCCACGACCGGTGCCGGCGTGCCGTGGCGGTCGGAGAAGTGGGCGGCGAACCGGTCGACGTCGATCGTGGCGGAGGTGACGATGATCTTGAGGTCAGGCCGTTTCGGCAGCAGTCGCTTGAGATAGCCAAGAAGGAAGTCGATGTTGAGGCTGCGCTCGTGGGCCTCGTCGATGATGATCGTGTCGTACTTGCGCAGCTGTCGGTCGCGCTGGAGCTCGGCCAGCAGGATGCCGTCGGTCATCAGCTTGACCCGGCTCGCGCGCGAGGTGCGGTCGGTGAACCGCACCTGGTAGCCCACGATGCTGTCGGGGTCGCCGATCGTGGTGCCGAGCTCGTCGGCGATCCGTTCGGCCACCGATCGTGCCGCGATTCGCCGGGGCTGGGTGTGACCGATCCGCTTGCCGTCGGCTCCCCGCCCCAGCTCGAGACAGATCTTCGGCAGCTGGGTGGTCTTTCCCGAGCCGGTCTCGCCAGCGACGATCACGACCTGGTGGTCGCGGATCGCGGCGGCGATGTCGTCACGCCGCTGGCTGACCGGGAGGTCAGGTGGGTAGGTGACCTCGAACGGCGTGACAGACATGACCGACCCATTGTGCCGAGTCGGCGCAACGAGCGCGACGTGATTGCCTGCTTGCTAGAACACGTTCTAGTTGACAGCATCGCGGCATGGACGAGCAGCGCGGCCCCAGGCAATTCGACGTCATCGTGGTGGGCTCTGGAGGCGGCGCCCTCACCGGCGCGGCCCTCGCCGCCAAAGCCGGACTCTCGGTCGCCGTCGTGGAGAAGACGCCGTTGCTGGGTGGCACGTCGGCCTACTCCGGAGGCGCCTGCTGGCTCCCGGGCAGCCAGGTGCAGCAGCGCGCGGGTATCTCCGACTCCACGGAGGGCGCTCGGGCCTACCTCGGCGCGATCTTGGAGGACCCCGACTCCGCCAAGGTGGAGGCGTTCTTGAGCCACGCACCCGAGCTGGTGGCCGAGCTCGAGAGCGACCCGGACTTCGACTTCGAGTGGCTGCCGTTCCCTGAGTACTACGACGCGCCAGGGCGGGTGCCGTTCGGTCGCTCGATCCAGCCCACGAACATCAAGCGCGACGAGCTGCACCCGCTGGTCAGCGAGCTCGTGCGGCCTCCTGTCGAGCTCGACCGGGCTGGCGGATCGGGGCGCCGCACCTTGAGCGGCGGCCAATCGTTGATCGGTCGGCTCGCGGCGATCGTTGTCCGCGAGGGCGGCACGATCTTGACCTCGCACACGGTCGTGCATCTGCTGACCGAGGGCGAGCGCGTGGTGGGCGTGCGGTGCACCACCGGTGGCGACGATGACGGAGCGACCGAGTTGCGCGCCGGCCGCGGGGTGCTGATCGCGGC
>JBAUWM010000028.1:0-3219 GCA_049583775.1 Nocardioides sp. | reverse complement strand
GAGCACCATGTCGGCCACCCGGGACGAGATGTTGACGACGCTGCCACCGCCCGCGGTGTCGACCATCGCCTGGGCGGCCAGCGTGGTCAGAACGAACGGTGCAATGGCGTTGAAGTGCAACGCGGAGTGCAAGAAGCGTTCCGAGGTGGCCATAGCGGGCCGCGGCGCCGTTCCTCCCGCGTTGTTGACCAAGATGTCGAGCTTGCCGAACGCTCCTAACGTCTCTGCGACGAGATGTTCGAGCTGACCGGTCTCCATCACGTCAGTCTTGACCGCGAGAGCACGTCTCCCCGTCGCCTCGATGCGAGCGACAACCTCGTCGAGGTCTGACGTCGTCCGCGCCGCGACCACGACGTCGGCCCCAGCTTCGGCCAGACCGATCGCGATGCCCCGCCCGATCCCCTTACCCGCACCAGTCACGATGGCGACCTGGTCGGTCACGGCGAACTGCTCCAGGATCATGTCTCGATGATAGTCACTGTCAACTTCAGGGCAACTGTTCTTCTGACACGGAACTCCCTCGGGGCGCGCCGAGAGGCTCCGCCCGTCGCGCTAGAGCGGCCCTGTCAGTCCCGAGCCGCCGAGTGACCCCACTCGAGGGCGCTCTCACGGGTTCGTGCGCGACCGCGAAGCGGGATGGTGACCCGGCCGCGGACCGGCGTACCGCGCTCGGCCACCCGCCGGGCCCCGTCGACGACGTGCACACGCTGCGTGAACACCACGAAGCGAGCCTCCTCCACCAGGCTCCCCGCCGGGGTCACGTCCACCGCGAGCCACAACCCGTCCGGCTTGAAGCCGACGACAGCGTTTCCCGTGCCGGAGCGCTCCTTGCCCACGGCGGACGAGGTGACCTGCAGGTTGAATTCGACTGTTCTGGCGTGCGCACCGCGGGTCCTGCGCAGCAGCTGCGTCGCCTCGACGAACGACCGTTCCTCCGGCGAGATGACGCCGGCCGGGATCCACGGCGCTCGTGGGCCAGCGGCGTCGATCTTGGGACGGACCTTGTCCCCGTTGACCCAGACATCCCCCCAGCTCATGCACGCATCCTCGCACCCAGAAACCTCGCGCGACGGCTATCCGTCAGCGGCGAATCGCGCGGGTGACCTGCTTCAGAACGCCCTTGCCGGCGTCGACACCGCGGGGGAGCAGACGGTGCGGCTTCCCGTTGGCCAGATCGATGACGGAATCGGCGATGCCCCAGGTGAGCTTGCCCTCAGAGAGCTCGACCAGCGTCTCCACGGGAAGGCCGACGGTGAGGTCTTCGAGTGCCTGGCGCTCTTCCTCGGTGGCGGCCGGCGGGAGCTGGCGCACGATCAGCGCCTTGAACGCTCGCCCGGGCAAGGTCGACGCCAGCTCGAGAACGGTGGACTGGCGTGTGAAGGGCCGGACGGAACTCGTCTGGCTCGGGTCGTGCGTCATGGGATCTCCTGTCAGGGCATGAACCGCAGAGCGGTACCGCAACGTACCGCGAGCTGCGCGCCCACATCTGGCAACGAGCGGTCGTGCTTCACGGCGTCTATACGGTGAGATGGGACGACAACCAAGGAGGTCCCGGTGTCCGGTTACCCCGCCTTGCTTCACACCGCAATCGACGCACAAGACTGTCGAGGCTTGGCCGAGTTCTATCGCGAGTTGCTGGGCCTGCACTATCGAGATGGTGAAGGCCCACCCACTGACGGCAGCCCCGATGACGCGGACTGGCTGGTGTTGCTCGACGGCGGCGGGAACCGCGTGTTGACCGTGCAGAAGAAGAGCGGAACCAAGTCTCCGACGTGGCCATCTGAGGAAGTCCCCATGCAGATGCACATGGACTTCAAGGTCCCCACAGTCGAGGACCTGGAGAGGCATCGCGAGCACGCGGAGGCTCTTGGTGCGCGTCTGTTGCACGATCGGTCACAGGACGAGGCGGAACCCCTCTATGTGCTTGCAGATCCGGCCGGGCATCCCTTCTGTCTCCTCGTCCAGGTCGACGCGCCTATGCGGTCGTAGTAGTTGCCATCGCGGCTGATTACCGTGTCTGCGCCGGGGGTAGAACCGGGGCATGCAAGCCGACGTGTTCGAACCCCATCCGCTGGTGCGTCTGCTCGGGAAGCCGGCGGCCGAGTTCACGTGCAGCGACCTCGTCGAGGCCGTGGAGCGGCTGGAGCTGCGTCAGGTGAACCTGCGCTACGTGGGGGAGGACGGGCGGCTGAAGACGATCGCGTTCGTCATCAACTCTCGCGAGCACCTCGTGCAGGTGCTGACCAGGGGGGAGCGGGTCGATGGGTCCAGCATCTTCGAAGGCACCGGGACTGAGGCCAGTGACGTCTACATCGTGCCGCGTCATCGCACGGCCTTCCTGAACCCGTTCGGGGAGCGCACCTCTCTCGACATGCTCTGCTCCTTCTACGACGAGGACGGCGCACCCCTGCCCTACGCGCGAGAACAGATCGTGCGGCGGGCTGCCGAGGTGCTGACTGGAGAGACGGGAATGGTCCTCGAGGCTTTCGGCGAGCTGGAGTACTACCTCGTCGACGAGGTCGAGGAGATCTTCCCGGTGGAGGAGGAGCGTGGCTATCAGGAGTCGGCGCCCTTCTCGAAGGGCCAGCGAGTGCGCGAGCAGGTCTTGGGTCACCTCTCCGCCATGGGCATCAAGTTGAAGTACGCCCATGGCGAGGTCGGGAACATCCTTGAGGACGAACGGCAGCTCGTGCAGCACGAGATCGAGTTCTGGCCCGTGCCCGTGGAGCAGGCCGCGGACGCTCTGGTGCTGGCGAAGTGGGTCGTGCGCGAGGTTGCCTACGCTCAGGGTCTCGAGGTGACGTTCGCCCCTTCGGTCAGCAGCGACGGTGCGGGCAGCGGGTTACACGTGCACACCAGGCTCGTGCGCGACGGCGCTAGCGCGATCGTGGACGAGGACGGAATCAACGACACTGCCCGGCGGCTGATCGCCGGGTACCTGTCGGCGGCCAAAGCGCTGACGGCTTTCGGCAACACGGTGCCGACGTCGTACCTGCGCTTCACCGACGGCGATGAGTCGCCGGAAGAGATCTGCTGGGGCGAGACCGACCGCACTGGACTGGTCAGAGTGCCTCTGGCCTGGGTCGGTGACGTGTTGCCGAGCATGGTCGCCCACGCGAACCCCGGCAGTTCCGAGTCGATCCCGGAGCCGGCTATCCACCCCCAGACAGTTGAGTTCCGGCTCGGCGACGGCTCGGCCGACGTCCACCTGCTGCTGGC
>JBAUWM010000027.1:0-2229 GCA_049583775.1 Nocardioides sp. | reverse complement strand
GCCCCGGCCTACCTGCACGCCCGCCGTCGCTGGGCCGAGGCGATCGGTCAGCCACCCGTCGACTGACGTTCACCTCAGCGCCGCCCGCGGCTCGCTGGCTCTCCCTAGCGTCCGGCCATGACCTCACTCCAGCGAGAGCCGCAACCCCGGCTCCTCCCGCTCGCGCCCGTCACCGCCCGGGGCCCGCACGGTTCGCGCAGCAACCTGACCTGCTTCTTCCGGTGTGGCAACGCGTGCGACAACCCGGAGCCCAACCACACCGACCACGGTCACGTGCGCGACGAGATCGCCAAGCTCGTGCAGCGTCGCACGTTGCTGGGTGGTGCGGCGCTCGGTACCGGAGCCCTCGTGCTCGGCGGACTGACTTCTCCCGCCGCGGCAGCGGAGATCTCGACCGGCCGCAAGCAGGTCAACCCGAACAAGACCGACGACCTGGCCAAGGTGGCGATCGCACCGGTCGCACCCAACAAGCGGGACTCCGTGACCACGGCCGCTGGATTCACCAGCGCTGTCGTCATGAAGTGGGGCGACAAGGTGGTCGCAGGAGCCCCCACGTTCGATCCGGCCAAGCAGACCGTCGAGGCGGCGCGCAAGCAGTTCGGCTACAACTGCGACTACGTGGGCATCCTGCCGCTGCGCGGCGACCACGCGCTGCTGGTGGTGAATCACGAGTACACCGACGAGAACCTCATGTTCCCGGCCGACACCTACACCGACGCCGAGATCAAGGCGATTGCGATGAGCAACCACGGCATGTCGGTCGTCCGCATCAAGCGCGGGCTGGTGCCCGGGTCGTGGAAGCAGAACACCCGGCTCAAGGACTGCCCCGAGAACCGGCGGCTGCACATCGAGACACCGTTCAAGCTGGTCGGCCCGGCCGCCGGTGACCCCCGGCTGCGCACCGCGGCCGACCCCACCGGCACGGTGGCCAAGGGCACGCTCAACAACTGTGCCGGCGGACAAACTCCGTGGGGCACCGTGCTCTCGGGCGAGGAGAACTTCAACCAGTACTTCGACAAGTCCGGCGCCCTCGACGCCCGGTACGCCGCCGAGTACGCCCGCTACGGCATCACCGGCTCGGGCAAGGGCTGGAGCGAGGTCGACCCGCGATTCGACCTGACCACCGACCCGCACGAGGCGCACCGCTTTGGCTGGGTGGTGGAGGTCGACCCGTTCGACCCGAAGTCGACGCCGCGCAAGCACACGATGCTGGGCCGCTTCAAGCACGAGGGCGCCAACATCGTGATCTCGCGGACCGGCCACGCCGTGGCATACATGGGCGACGACGAGCGTGGCGACTACCTCTACAAGTTCGTCTCTGCCGAGAAGTTCGACGGTGGCCGCAGCGCGCGAGCGCGTCGGCACAACCTGAAGCTGCTGACAGCGGGCACGCTCTACGTGGCCAAGTTGAGCGGCGACGGTCTCGGCGACAACGAGTACGACGGCACTGGCGAGTGGATCCGTCTCTGCACCGACACCACCTCGTACGTCGCGGGCATGTCGGTCGCCGACGTCCTGATCTTCACACGTCTGGCGGCTGACAAGGTCGCGCCGACCAAGATGGACCGCCCCGAGGACGTCGAGCCCAACCTCGCCAACGGCAAGGTCTATGCCGCGCTGACCAACAACTCCAACCGCGGCAAACCCGAGCTGCCGATCGACGAAGCCAACCCTCTGGCGAAGTCGATGGTCCGGGCCTCGCTGTCGGAGCCGCTCACCGAAGCGTCGGGCAACCGCAACGGATACGTGCTGGAGATGACGCCGGGCAACGCCGATCACGCTGGGACCGCCTTCACGTGGGATCTCCTGCTGGTCTGTGGAGACCCGGCTGCGGCGGAGACGTGGTTCGGAGGCTTCGACAAGACCCGGGTGAGCCCGATCAGCTGCCCCGACAACGTCGCCTTCGACTCAGACGGCAACCTGTGGATCTCCACCGACGGCAACGTGCTCGGCTCGAACGACGGGATCTTCCGCGTGCCGACGTCGGGCCCGAACCGTGGTCAGGTACTGCAGTTCGTGACCATGCCGTTGGGAGCCGAGGCCTGCGGACCGTTGATCGCCGACCGCAACCGGTCGCTCTTCTTCGCCGTCCAGCACCCCGGTGAGATCGACGGCGCCACCTTCGAGAAGCAGGCCAGCACCTGGCCCCACACCGACAACTTCCCTCGCCCGTCGGTCTGTGTGGCCTATCGCGACCGCTGACAAGGCGACGCTGACCCGTCGCTTGTA
>JBAUWM010000026.1:0-3130 GCA_049583775.1 Nocardioides sp. | reverse complement strand
CGTCGGCACCGCGACGCCGACCGCCGCGGCGAGGGCCGCGACGGTCAAGCGTGCGATGCCGATCATGTCGAGTGTCCGGTCAGCGCTTGCGCAGGACCCGGAAGGTCTGGGCACTACGCCGGTCATTGAACGCACCCCTGACTACGACACGGACCTTTCCAGCTCTGTTGCCGACATTCGCCACGACCCGGAACTTGCCTGCCTTGTTCGCTTCACCGTTCTTGACGGTCTTGCCGACGATCACACGTGCGGACTCACCGACGGCGAGACCTCGCACGACCACGACCTGACGGCCTCCGCGCCGGACCGTCTTCTTGAACGAGAACGGAAGCTTTGTGGCACCGAGGGCCTCGAACGTCACCTGTCCGAGAGGCTCGTCGGTGTTGAGCGTGAACGAGAACGAGCCTGTCTTCTCCGGGATCCGGACCGGTACCCGGGCGACGCCGTCCTGATCTCCCTCGGAGAAGGCGCTCACGCCGGCACGCGCGGCACACACCGTGTCGCCTGGGGCGACCCCGCCTACCGGTACGCGCACCGTGCTTCCACCGTTGACGTACCTGGCTGGAGCAGGAAGCACGGTCGTGCCGGTCGCCTCGGGGGCCCACTTCAGCGCGGGCAGGGCCTGGGCCGTGGCGCGACGGAACTGGTCCTGCACCTCGACAGTGATGCCGGCCCCGCGTGCGGTGGTCTTGGCGGCACCGTCGTAGGCGATGGAGCCGGCCTCGGTGGTCAGCTTGGTGGTGCAGGGCGCGACGTCGTCGGCCTGCAGGGCACGCACGTAGGCGGCCCCCTTCTCGGCAGGCGCGGTCAGCCCGAGCTCGCCGAGAGCCCACGCCGCCAGGCCGGTGCTGTTGGCGTTGGGCGCCTCGGTGGGCGCCTCACCGCCCCATGAACCGTTGGTGGCCTGCGTGCTCCTCAGCCAGTCGGCGGCGTCGTCGACGATCGTCTGCACGTCGGTGTCGTCGGTCTGACTCAGCAGGTTGAGCACCACGAGGGCGGTGGTGTCGGTGCTGCCGGCCGCGGCCGGGTCGGCGTCGCAGTCGGCGGCCAGGGTGTCGCCGAGCGCGGAGCGGAAGAAGCCCTCCTCGCACTGCTGAGCGGCGAGGAAGTCGGTAGCCGAGTCGGTGAGGTCGCTGCCGGCCTCATCGAGGGCGGCCACGGCGAACGACTGCCCGATCGTGTTGGAGAAGTCGGACTCGAACTGCTCCTCTGGGAAGAACACGTCGCTGATCCGCCCCGCGCTGGCCGGGTCGGTCGACACCCGGTCGCTCAGCTGGTCGACGAGGTTCTGGCCCCCGAACGCCTCCGGGTCGTTGCCCGAGACACTCGCGAACACAGCGGCCTTGGCCAGCGAGCCTGCAGTGACGTGCACCTTGCCCTCTGCGACCGGGTACGAGTAATAGGTGGTGACCTGGTCGGCCAGGGCCTTTCCGATCAGCGCGACAGTCTCGGTGTCACCGAACTCGTCGAGCGCGAGCCCAACGTCGATCGAGAGACCGAGGTCGGTGAAGGAGAACTGGTCGTTGACCACGAGCCCGTCAGTGAGCTGGTCGGCGAGCCAGGCGGAGCCGGCAGTGCCGGGTGACGCGTCGACGGCGGCCGAAGCAGGCGCCGTGGTGAGCGCGGCAAGCCCGGAGGCAGCCAGGGCTGATGCGGCCACCAGGCCGGCGGCGCGACGTACGGATGAATGACGGTGAGTCACAGGGGGTTCCTTCCCGCTGCGACAACGGGAGGGCCGGGGCGCCACCCGCTGTTGTTCCTCGACAGCGATGTGCAGGACGCTCCGTGTCAGGTGCTCCGGCTCAACACGTCCGCCGGCATGAGAGCCGGTGCAGCGTGCCTACGGTTGCGGGTCAGCGCCGGATTTCGACCGGCTTCCCCCACCACGGGCGTGATGAATGATTCGAGCGCACTCTAACGTCACCGGCGCCTAGGATCCCGCCATGGGTCCCCTGCTGGAACGGGCCGGTCACGTGGCCAGCTTGGAGCGCTGGCGATCAGAGGCTGCTGCCGGGTCCGGCTCGCTGGTCTTGATCTCGGGCGCGGCCGGCAACGGAAAGACAGCGCTGGTCGAGCAGGTCAGCGGCCCCAGTGTGCTGCGTGGTTGGTGTGATCCCCTCAGCACGCCTCGTCCGCTGGGTCCTCTCCTTGACATCGCCGCGCAGACGGGCAGCGCGCTGCTGGACGTGGTTCGTGGCCTCTCTGATCCGGTTCAGGTCTACCAGGTGTTCGTCGCCACGTTGGTGGAGTCGGCTCGCGAGCGGGCGCCGGCGGTCGTGATCCTCGAGGACCTGCACTGGGCCGACGAGGCGACCGCCGAGCTGGTGACCTTTTTGGCTCGGCGCGTCGCCAGCATGCCAGCGCTCGTCTTGGCGACCTTTCGCCCCGACGACCTCGGCGATGCTCATCCGCTCAAGCAGACGCTGGCACAGGTAGCCGGACTGCCAGCCGTTCATCGCCTGGCAGTCTCACCACTCTCGCTGAGTGCTGTCGAGGAGCTTGCTTCGGCCCGGGGCCTCGATGCCGAGGAGCTGCATCGGACGACTGGTGGCAACGCCTTCTTCGTGCAGGAGATCTTGGCTGCTGGTGGGGGGCTTCCCTCTACGGTGCAGGACGCAGTCCTCGGTCGTCTCCTGCGTCTCAGCGAGCGTGAGCGAGCGCTCGCGGAAGCCGTATCCGCCGATCCGCATGGCCTCCCACTCGAACTGGTGGAGCCGTTGCTGGGGATCCCTGCGCAGACGGTCGACGCGGTCGGTCTGTTGGTGGTCGCCCGATCGGCGATCCAGTTCCATCACGAGGTGGCCCGTCAGGCGGTTTACGACGCCGTGCCGCCCGTGCGCCGCGCCCGACTGCATCGTGACCTGGTCGGGTTGCTTCAGTCTCGCGGGCCCGCCGAGATCACTCGCGTCGCCCACCACGCGATCGCCTCGGCCGAGCCTGACCTGATCAGTCTCCACGCCGGCGCCGCGGGCGGCGCGGCCCTGCAGAGAGGCTCGGCCCGCGAGGCTGCAGACCTGTTCACGGTTGCTCTCGACGCCACCCGTGGCGTGGAGGACGGTCGGGCTGCCCGTCTCCTCCAGGGGCTGAGTGAGGCCCTCAGCCGCAGCGGATCCATCGAGGCGTCCCGCGA
>JBAUWM010000025.1:0-5340 GCA_049583775.1 Nocardioides sp. | reverse complement strand
CGGCATAGGTGGGCGCGTGAGGCGACCGGCCAGCCGCCAAGGCGCTCATGGTGGCGGTCGGTGCTGAGCGGAAGCGGCGACCGCGCGAGGCGGCGTCGAAGTAGGCCTCGGCGTCGGAGGCCCTCCCGGTCTCGCTGCACCAGTCGACGAACGCACCCTTGGATGGTTCGGAGACGGTGGCTGCCAACGCCTCTCCCTCGCGGCGGGCCGTCAGCGGGTCGACGCCGGCCTGGCTCGCGACGGCTTCCAACGAATCGAGGGCGGCGCTCAGGGTCAGGCTCATCGGAGACTCCTCAGAGGGGAGGTCATGTGGGGGTGCCGAGCTTGAGGTCTGGTCCGCCGTCGGACGCGTGCCCGAACTTCGCCTCGAGGAACATTCCGTGCGCCAGCAGCGCTTGGGCGTCGGCCCGGTTGGCGGCGTCCAGGATCTTGTCCATGGTCGAGGCCAGCAGCTCGAGCTGCTCGACCAGCACCATCAACGACGTCTTGTAGCCATCGATTGGCCGAGTATCGGCCCACTCGCGCGGCAGCCGCAGGTAGGCCCGCACGGCCTCGGGGAGGTAGGTCGTTGCCGTCGCGACGACGGAATAGGCCTCTTGGCTGCCCAGCCCCAGGTTGCGCAACCGCGGCAGGGTGTCGTTGATCGTGCGCGCGATTCGCACGACCCGCGAGGTGATCACCGGCGGCGCGTTGCCGTCGGCGAGCATCGCGTTCACGCGGTTGAGCGAGGCCAGCACGTCCTGCTCGGTCGGCGGCGCCGGGGGCGGCGCAACGTCGCCCGAGCGGCGGCGTCGGGCCCACCACGCCCTCAGTCCCACCGTGATCCTGCGCGGTCAGCCGAGTGGCTGCGACGACAGGTCGAGCGAACCCGCGGCATTGCGCTGATCGTGCTTCTGCACCCGGTCGAGGTAAGCCTGCGACTTCTGCACCTCCGACTCGAGCACACCGATGGTGGCCGACATCGAGTCGAGCGCCTTGAGCTTGAACTCGTCGATGGAGTCCATCGTGGCGTAGATGTTGGCGAACGCCGCTTGCAGTTGCTCGATGCCGATCGTCGACGACGCGGCTTGCTCCTGGATCGCCGCCGAGTTCTCCTTGAGCATCTCCGAGGTGCGCTGGATCATGCCGGACGTCGTGGTGTTCAACGCCGAGATCTGGTCGAGCACCAGCTTCTGGTTGCCGAGTGCCTGGGCCACGATCACCGCGGTGCGCAGCGCCGAGATGGTGGTCGTGGTGGCGCGGTCGACGCCCTTGATGAGCTCGATGTTGTTCTTGATGATGATGTCGATCGCCAGGTAGCTCTGGATCGACACCGCCAGCTGGGTGAGCAGGTCCTGATGCTTCTGCCTCACGTAGAACAGCACGTCCTGGTTGAGCGCCTTCGCGGCCTCGGGGTCGCTCAGCTCGAGCTCGGCGGCGCGCGCCGACAGTTTCGCGTCGAGCCGCTCGGCCACGTACACGTACTGGTTGAGCCGGCCCATCACCGCCCAGAGGTTCGATTTCTCGAGGTTGAGCGCCACGTTGTCCTTGGTGAGCTCGTCCTGGCCGTTGCGCAGACTGTGCAGGATGCCGTTCAGCTGCGTCTGCGCCGACTGGTACTTGCGGAAGTAGTCGGTGATCTTGTCGCCGAAGGGCAGCATGTCGAGCCAGCGCCTGGCGCCGGTGGCCTGACTGGGGTCGAGGTCCTCGACCGTGCGGCGCAGCTCGAGCAGGGTCTTGCCCACCGTCGAGCCCTGGGCGATGCCACCTTCCTTCAGAGCGGTGACCGGACGGTCGAGCATCCGGTTGCTGGTCTCTGCCGCACGCCGGATGTCGGCGTCACCCATGGTGCGCACGTTCTCGGCCTGGGCCGCGAACTCGGGGCTGCCGACCTGGGTGCTGCTGAGGGCCTGCATGAAGGTGTCGACCTTGGCGTCGAGCTCGGGCATCACTTCAGCCGAGACCGGCGGCGCCATCTTGGGGGCGGCCGTCTCGAGGACCCGGGCCGGAGCCTCGGGTGCGGTGAGGGTGAGCGTCTGGTCAGGCGGGGCGAGGGGGGCCACCGCGGCCTCGGCCGCTGGTTGCTCGGGAGTGCCGGAGGTCATGTCCGGCAGTCTGTCACGCCCAGTCGAGCCGCGTCAGGGTCGATTCAGTCACGCTCTCAGGCTGTAGGTCGCGCGGTCAGATTCACCATGAGCATCGGCATCAGCGCTTGGGCGATCGGGCCGATGGTCAGGGCGAACAGCACCGTGCCGAGGCCCACCACACCGCCGAGGATCAGTCCGACCACGACGACGCTGACCTCAAGCCCAGTGCGCACCAGTCGGATCGACAGCCCTGTGCGGCGCGCGAGCCCGGTCATCAGGCCATCGCGCGGGCCGCGACCCAGCTGAGCGCCGATATAGAGAGCCGTGGCAAACCCGCACAGCAGGACGCCAACCACCATCAGCACGATCTCGGCGGCGAGCGCGTCGGGGTCGTCGACGAGCGCGAGGGTGCCGTCGGCGGCGAAGCCGACCACCAGGGCGTTGGCGATCGTGCCGAGGCCAGGCTTCTCCCGCAACGGGATCCAGAGCACCAGCACCACGAAGCTGATCACCACCACGGCCTGCCCCAACGTGAGCGGCAGGTGCTCGATCACGCCGGAGTGCAGGACATCCCAGGGCGCCAGGCCGAGGTCGCCGCGCACCATGAGGGCCAGGGATGCTCCGTAGAGCACGAGGCCCACCAGCAGCTGCACCAGGCGCCGGGCGAGCCGGCCGGCCCGCAGCTGGGCGATCGGCCCCAGGTCGACCAGCCCGCGACCGTCGGTGGGGCCGGCGTCCGCGGTGGTTCCGGGGAGGATCGTCTCGGTCATGCACTCAGCGTGAACCCGATTGGCCTTCTACTAAATAGCCAATCATGAGAGAGTGGCCTGCATGTCGCAGACCACTTCGACGCTGACCGCCACCCGCGCCGCGCATCTCGTGGCTGGCTTCGACCGCTCCCCCGCCTATGCCGGGCTGGCCGACGCGCTCACCCTGCTCATTGGTGATGGGCGGATCGGGTTGGGCCTCAGACTGCCGAGCGAGCGCGACCTCACCGAGGCGTTGGGTGTTTCCCGCACGACCGTCACCCGGGCCTACGCGCTCCTGCGCGACAGTGGCTATGCCGAAGCCCGCGTGGGGGCGGGCACCTTCACCCGCGTGCCGGGCGGCCGCGCACGTGCCCACGACCGGGCGCTGCTCCCTCGGCCCGGCGACGGCGACGCCATCGACCTCAACTGCGCCGCGGCGTGTGCGCCACCCGGGATCGCTGCCGCCTACGCTGCGGCCGCGGCCGATCTCCCTGCGCATCTCGGCGGGCACGGGTACTTTCCCGCCGGTCTGCCCCAGCTGCAGGCAGCCATCGCTGCCACCTATGACGCCCGCGGGCTGCCCACGGCGCCCGAACAGATCATGGTGACCCCCGGCGCCCTGACCGCCGCTGCCATCGTCGCCCAGGCGCTGACCGGTCCGCGCGACCGTGTGCTGGTGGAGTCGCCCGTCTACCCGAACGCTGTGCAGGCGATCGCGTCGAGCGGGGCGCGCGTGCGACCGATGCCGGTCGACCCCGAAGGTTGGGACCTCTCCGCTGTCGGTGAGGCGCTGCGGGAGGTGAAACCCGCGTTGGCCTATCTGATCCCCGACTTTCAGAACCCGACGGGGCACCTGATGAGCGATGACGATCGGGCCACGTACGCCACGCACTTGCGTCATCACGGCACGGTGGCGGTGGTCGACGAGGCGCACCAAGCGCTGGCGCTCGACGGGCAGGAGATGCCGCGCCCTTTCGCCGCCTACGCCCCGACCACGATCACGCTTGGCAGCGCCAGCAAGACGTTCTGGGGCGGGTTGCGGCTGGGCTGGATCCGCGCGCCGCACGCTCAGATGGAGGTCTTGACCCGCGCGCGGCTCGGGCTCGACCTGGGGGCTCCAGTCATGGAGCAGCTCGTCCTGACGCATCTGCTCGCTGATCCGACACCGGTCATCGACGCCCACCGCGCTCGGCTGCGCGAGCAGCGCGACCGCTTGCTCGCGGCTCTCGTGGCTCAACTGCCTGAGTGGAGCTTCGTGCGCCCTGGAGGCGGGCTCGCCGTCTGGTGTCAGCTACCAGCCGCCGTGGCCACTGCGCTGGTGGCAGAGGCTGAGGAGCGCGGCGTCATCGTCGCGCCGGGGCCCGCCTTCGCCGTCGAGGGTGGCCTCGACCGATTCGTGCGGATCCCGTGGACGCGTCCCGGTGACGAACTCGAGGAGGCCGTGAGCCGACTGTGCGCCGCGTGGGACGCCGTCACCAGCCGCACCGCCAGCACCCGTGGCGGCGGTCCAACGAGCACTCGCCGTCCTGGCCGTCCGACCCGTGTCATGGTCGCCTAGGCCGAGTCGGCGCACGTTAACGCCGACTCGGCGTTGAGCTAGACGAGGTCGACGGCGCGGGCCGAGTGCGCCGACATGGCGGTCTCGATGTCGGCCAGCACGTGGGGGTCGATGGCGGAGTCGACCGACAACGCCACCAGAGCCTCGCCACCCTTGGCGTCGCGAGCCACCTGCATGCCGGCGATGTTGACGCCCGACTCGCCCAGGAGTCGGCCGACCGTGCCCACCATGCCGGGGCGGTCGCTGTAGGTGAAGAACGCCAGGTGCGGCGTGATCTCGAGGTCGACGTCGTAACCGTTCACCTCGACGAGGCGCTCGCGTTGGGAGATTCCGATGAGCGTGCCGCTCACCGACACCTGCGACCCGTCGGGCAGCGTTCCGCGGATGGTGATCAGGTTGCGGTGGTCGGGGCTTTCGGCCTCGGCAACGAGTCGCACCTCGGTGCCGCGCTCAGCGGCAAGCAGCGGCGCGTTGACGTAGGAGACCGGGTCTTCGATCACGTCGGTGAACACGCCCTTCAGCGCGGCCAGCTGCAGCACCTTCACGTCGTGAGCCGCGATCTCGCCACGCACCTCGACGTCGATCTGCTGGGCGACCTCGCCAGCGACGCCGGTGAAGATCCGACCCAGCTTCTCCGTGAGTGGGATGCCGGGCCGCACCTCCTCGGCGATCAGTCCGCCCTGCACGTTGACGGCATCGGGAACCAGCTCGCCCGCGAGCGCCAGGCGCACCGAGCGCGCCACTGAGATCCCCGCCTTCTCCTGCGCCTCGTCGGTGGAGGCTCCCAGGTGCGGGGTGGCCACCACGTTCTCGAGCTCGAAGAGTGGGCTGTCAGTGCAGGGTTCGCTTGCAAAGACGTCCAGACCGGCGGCGGCGATCTGGCCGGTCTTGAGCGCGTCGTACAACGCGTTCTCGTCGACGATGCCGCCGCGGGCTGCGTTGACCAGCACCAAGCTCGACTTGGCGC
>JBAUWM010000024.1:0-1579 GCA_049583775.1 Nocardioides sp. | reverse complement strand
CAGCCGGTCTCGACGACGCTCGCTAGCGCTCACTGCTCGACCCACGACGCCATTCGGCTCACCCGGTCTCGACGACGCTCGCTAGCGCTCACTGCTCGACCTACGACGCCGTTCGACTCACCCGGTCTCGACGACGCTCGCTAGCGCTCGCTGCTCGACCTGCGGGCCGGTTCTACGTCGAGACCGACGCCGCTGTCGTGCCGCCGAGCTCGATCGGGTCGAGACCCAGCTTGCGGTGGTCCCACGAGCGCACCCGTGCCGGGTCGAGCCGTACGACCACCCGGTTGTGGGCCATCAGCTCGACGAACGGTTTGAGCTCATCGGTGTAGGGCGCGTTGTAGCGCTCAAAGATCTTCACGCACACGTCCCAGACGACGTCGGGGTCGTCGATGATCGTGCCCGTGCCCTCGATGGCGACACCGCGCAGCTGGTCGTAGGTGTGGCCGGCCTCCACGAGGAAGCTCATGGTCGCGTCGCGGCGGAGGTTGACCACCTTCTGCGACTTGGCCTTGGTCTCGATCCACATGTGACCGTCGTGCCACGCGTACCACATGGCCACCAGGTTGACCTGGCCCTTCGGCCCGAGGGTGGCCACCGTCGAGGAGCGCTGCTCGGTCAGGAAGGCGTCGACCTCGGCGTCCGACATGACGATCTGCCCACGCTGGTTGGCCACGGCTAGCCGCCGAACGCGTGCGTCGAGGTCACGCCACCGTCAACAGCGATCTCGGCACCGTTGATGTACGACGACTCGTCGCTGCCCAAGAAGACGTAGAGCGGGGCGATGTCCGCGGGGAGACCGACCCGGCGTAGCGGAATCTTTGACGCGCCGTACTCCATCGCGGCGTCTCCGCCGTGCACACGGGTCATCGGGGTGTCGATCATGCCCGGGTGCACCGAGTTGACCCGGATGCCCTTCGGACCGAGCTCCATGGCGCCGCACTTGGTCATTCCGCGGATGGCCCACTTGGTGGCGGCATAGGCGGTGCAGCCAGCCATGCCGGCCAGACCCTCGACCGAGGAAGCGTTGATGATCGACCCGCCGCCGTTCTTGCGCATCGTGCGCGTGACCGCCTGCATGCCGAGGAAGGTGCCGAGCTGGTTGACCTTCCAGAGCAGCTCGACCTCGTCGCGGCCCATCCGCTCGATGTCGCCGAAACGCAGGATGCCGGCGTTGTTGGCCAAGATGTTCACCGCGCCGAAGCGGCTGTTGGCGTCTTCGACGACCGCAGTCCACGACCCCTCGTCGCTCACATCGTGATGCGCGAAGTGCGTCTCGCCACCCAGCTCGTCAGCAAGAGCCTGGCCCTCCTCCTTGGCGACGTCGGCGATGACCACCTTGGCGCCCTCGGCGACGTAGGCGCGCACGATGCCGGCACCCTGGCCCATGGCACCGCCGGTCACGATGGCGATCTTGCCTGCGAGTCTCATGCTTCCAACTTCATGATCGAGTCAGCGGCGAAACCGACGGAGGGATCCCGGTCGGCGAAGAAGCCGCCGAGCTGCTTGTCGAGGTCGTCGGCGGTCCACAGGGAGCCCGACTTGTCGAAGCGCTCCTCGACCACCGGGGCGGCCACGAGCG
>JBAUWM010000023.1:0-2811 GCA_049583775.1 Nocardioides sp. | reverse complement strand
ACGTCGAGCACAGTGAGGTCTGGCGACGGCGACGTCTCCTGCGCCATCAGGTCACCCAGCGACGTGTCGCCGTCATCATCGACGGGGGTGTCGAGCGAGACGTGCTCTCGTCCCCACGCCATCAGGTCGAGCACGCGATCGACGTCCATGCCGAGCTCGATGGCGATCTCGGAAGGGTCGGGGTCGCGGCCGAGCTGACGCTCGAGCGTGCGGCGGGCGCCGCCGACCTGGTTGAGCTCTTCAACCACGTGCACGGGCAGCCGCACGACGCGGGCCTGCTGGGCGATTCCGCGGGTAATGGCTTGGCGCACCCACCAGGTGGCGTACGTCGAGAACTTGTAGCCCTTGGTGTAGTCGAACTTCTCGACCGCACGGATCAGGCCGGTGTTGCCCTCCTGAATGAGGTCGAGCATCGGCATCTGCGCGCGACCGTACTTGCGCGCGATGGAGACGACCAGTCGCAGGTTGGCGGTGATGAACGTGTCGACGGCCTTGCGGCCTTCCTCGGCGAGCCACCCGAGCTCTTCCTCGGTGGCGCGCAGCGGGGCGCCGCCTTTTTTGCGGCCCACGCGGCCCTCGGCGAGGAGGGCTTCGGCCATCAGGCCAGCCTCAATCGTCTTGGAGAGCTCGACCTCCATGGCGGCGTCGAGCAGCGGGGTGCGGGCGATCTCGTCGAGATAGAGGCCCACGCTGTCGCGACCCTCGATCTCGCGGCCGCCCGAGGGCCGAGTTGCGGTCCTGGTTGCCATGGGACCCTCCTTTTACGTCTCGTTCCCGTCTCCGAATTTGGAGCCGGTCACATCAGTCACAACGGTGACGGGGTCTGGTGGATTCCCACCTCACCCCGAAGGCTTGTGAAGTCCTTCGACATGGAAGACGTACCGGATTGGCGCAGAGTTGCGTTCCCTGGCGGATCTCAGGGACTTCTCAGGGGACGAGCGCGAGTCTCAGGTTCAGGCGGGGGTTCAGGCGCAGGTTCAGGCGGGGGTTCCTGCCGAGCTCGAGGCGGGCGCGGTGTCGGCCAACCCCAGGGTGTCCAAGATCCAGGCCAGCGTGAACGCCCGCTCCTTCCACGCCTGGTAGCGACCCGAGACGCCGACGTGCCCGGCCGCCATCTCGATGCGGAAAAGCACGTCGGGGTCGATCGCGGTCGCCCTCAGCCGAGCCACCCACTTGGCCGGCTCGACGTAGAGCACTCTGGTGTCGTTGAGCGAGGTCTCGACCAGGATCTTCGGATAGCGCTGGGCGGCCACGTTCTCGTAGGGCGAGTAGGCAGCGATGGTGGCGTAGGCCTCAGGATCGCCCTCCGGGTTGCCCCACTCGTCGTACTCGGTCTCCGTGAGCGGAAGCGACGAATCGAGCATGGAGGTGAGGTTGTCGACGAATGGCACACCGGCCACGAGGCCGGCGAACGCCTCGGGCGCCTGGTTGGCCACTGCGCCGATCAGCAGACCTCCGGCGCTCGCACCCTCTCCGACGAGCCGGTCGGACGTCGTCCACCCGGTCTTGACCAGGTGCCGAGCGGCTCCGATGAAGTCGTCAAACGTGTGCTGCTTCTGAGCGAGCTTGCCGTCGTCGTACCAGCGGCGTCCCATCTCGCCGCCACCACGAATGTGCGCGATGGCAAAGGCTGCGCCGCGATCGAGCAGCGAGAGCCGCGCGACCGAGAAGGACGTGTCCATCGACATCTCGTAGGCGCCGTAGCCATACAGGTGCAGCGGCACGGGCTGACCGCTGGCGCGAGCGTCGCGGCGGCACACCACCGAGACCGGCACCGGCTCACCATCGGCGGAGGGCGCCCACAGTCGGTGCTCCTCGTAGTCGGCTGGGTCGTAGCCGCCGAGCACGGGGGCGCGCTTGAGCAGCGTGAGCGTGCGCGAGCGCACGTCGTAGTCGTAGACCGACGAGGGGATGGTCATCGTCGTGTAGCCCAACCGCACGGTCGGTTGGTCGAAGCGCGGGTTTCCGCCCGAGCCCACCGTGTAGACCTCCTCGTCGAACTCCACGAGGTAGTCGTCGCCGACCCCGGTAGCTGTGGCGTCGTCGAGCTCGAGGATGCGCAGCTGGGTCAGGCCGTTGCTGCGCTGGTGCACGACGAGGTGGCCGGAGAAGGCGTCGACGTCCTCGAGCCGCACCGTCGGGTCGTGCGGGATCAGCGGAGTCCACGACTCCTGGGGCGTGGGCTGGGCCGGGGTGACGGCCAGCTCGAAGTCTGGCCCGGAACCGTTGTGCATCACGAGGAAGCGGTCTTCTCCCGCGATGACCGCGTGCTCGACGGAGTACTCGAGGCCTTCGCGGCGGGGTGAGAAGCAGCGGAAGCCCAGTTCTGGGGCGTCGGCGTCGAGCACGTGGTACTCGCTGGTGACCTTCGCCCCGGCGGCGATGATCAAGAAACGGTCGCTACGGGTGCGTCCGACTCCGACGAAGAAGCGGCCGTCGGTCTCGTGGAAGACGAGCTCGTCGGCGGCCTGCTCGGTGCCCAGCCGGTGCCGCCAGACCTTGTCGGAGCGCCACGACTCGTCGACGGTCGAGTAGTAGAGGTTCTCGCCGGCGCGGTCCCAGGTGCCACCACCCAGCACGCCAGTGATCACGTCGTCGAGCAGCTCTCCGGTCTCGAGATCCTTGATCCGGATCGTGTATCGCTCGTCGCCGACCACGTCGGTGGCGTAGGCGAGCAGCCGACTGTCGGGACTGATGCTCGACCCGCCCAGGGAGAAGAAGTCGTGGCCCTGGGCCAGTTGGTCGAGGTCGAGCAGCACCTCCTCCCCGGGCAACGCGGGCTGGTCGGGCATGGCGTCCTCGGCCGGCTGC
>JBAUWM010000022.1:0-11435 GCA_049583775.1 Nocardioides sp. | reverse complement strand
CGACGGGGCCTCTGTGTGTGTCAGGCGTTGCTGCTCACACGCCGCCGACTGCCGGCGCGGTCGGCACCTCGTCGCCGAGGGTCGACTCGCGGCGCTTCGACACGATGACCGCACCAGCGATCACCGCGACAGCCGCGAGGGCGATCAGGATGCGCAGTGCGTCGTTCTGGTCGTCGCCGACGCTCATCGAGACCACGGCACTGGCGATCAGCAGCGAGACCAGGTTCATCACCTTGATCAGCGGGTTTATGGCCGGGCCAGCGGTGTCCTTGAACGGGTCACCGACGGTGTCGCCGATGACCGTCGCCTCGTGGGCGGGCGAACCCTTGCCCCCGTGGTTGCCGTCCTCGACCAGCTTCTTGGCGTTGTCCCACGCACCACCGGCGTTGGCCAGGAAGACCGCCATCAAGGTGCCGGTGCCGATGGCGCCAGCCAGGAACCCGGCCAGCGCCGTGGCTCCGAGGCCGAAGCCCACGGCGATGGGGGCAAGCACGGCCAAGATGCCGGGCGTCACCAGCTCACGCAGGGAGTCGCGCGTCACGATGTCGACGACCTTGCCGTACTCCGGGCGACCGGTGCCCTCCATGATCCCCGGGATCTCGCGGAACTGGCGACGGACCTCGTAAACCACCGCGGCAGCCGCACGGGCGACGGCGTTGATGGCCAGACCCGAGAAGAGGAACACCACCGAAGCGCCGAGCAGCACACCCACGATGACCGCAGGGTTGAAGACGCTGAAGTCGAGGAGGTACGCCTCGTCGGGGCCGACGTTGGCCTCGCGGAGCTCCTCGAACACCGTGGTCGCGTACGACCCGAACAGCGCCGTCGCAGCCAGCACGGCCGTTGCGATCGCGATGCCCTTGGTGATGGCCTTGGTGGTGTTGCCCACCGCGTCGAGCTCGGTCAGGATCTGCGCGCCCTCGGGGCTCACGTCGCCCGACATCTCGGCGATGCCCTGAGCGTTGTCAGAGACCGGACCGAAGGTGTCCATGGCGACGATGACGCCGACCGTGGTGAGCAGACCGGTGCCGGCCAGCGCCACCGCGAACAGCGAGACGGTCAGCGCCGCACCGCCGAGCAGGTAGGCGCCGAACACGGCGGCACCGATCACCAGCGTGGTGTAGATGGCCGACTCGAAGCCGACCGACAGCCCGGACAGGATGACGGTGGCCGCGCCGGTGAGCGAGGTCTTTCCGACGTCCTTGACCGGCTTGTACTCAGTGCCGGTGTAGTAGCCGGTGAGGGCCAAGATGCCCGCCGACATGACGATGCCGATGACGACGGCGGCCGAGGCGATGAATCGCGGATCACCCTCGAAGCTGGCGAACTCGGCACCGAACTCGGCGAACTCGCCGGGCAGGTAGATGTAGGACAGCACGACGCTGGCCAGGGCTGCGATGCCCGAGGAGAGGTAGAACGACCGGTTGATCGTGGTCAGGCCGTTCTCGCCCGCCTTCGGCCTCGTCAGGTAGACGCCGGCGACCGCAGTCAGGGCGCCGATGGCGGGAATGAGCAGCGGGAACACGAGGCCCTTGTCGCCGAAGACCTGCGAGCCGAGGATCAGCGCCGCCACCAGGGTGACCGCGTAGGACTCGAACAGGTCGGCAGCCATGCCGGCGCAGTCGCCCACGTTGTCGCCCACGTTGTCGGCGATCGTGGCCGCGTTGCGCGGGTCGTCCTCGGGGATGTTCTGCTCGACCTTGCCGACCAGGTCAGCGCCGACGTCAGCGGCCTTGGTGAAGATTCCGCCGCCGACTCGCATGAACATGGCGAGCAGGGCCGCGCCGAAGCCGAAGCCCTCGAGCACGTCGGGGGCGTCGTCCTGGAAGAACAGCACCACGAGGCTCGCGCCGAGCAGGCCGAGGCCGACGGTCAGCATGCCCACCATGGCGCCGGTGCGCAGACCGATCGTCATCGCCGGCTCGCGACCGACGCTGTTGGCGGCCGCGGCAACCCGAAGGTTCGCGCGCACCGCCAAGTTCATGCCGAGATACCCAACGGCTGCGGAGAAGCCCGCACCCACGACGAAGAACACCGAACGGAAGATCCGAACCGTGGCGTCGTCGGCCGGAAGCAGCAGCAGCGCGAAGAACGCGATCGCGGCGAAGATCGCCAGCGTCCGGAACTGGCGCGTCAGGTAGGCGTTGGCGCCTTCCTGAACTGCTTGGGCGATGTTTTTCATGTTGTCGGTGCCTTCACCGGCGGCCAGAACCTCGCGACGGAACATCGCCGCCATCGCGAGTGCGCCAAGGGCGATCACTGCGACGATGATGACGAGCACGAGGTTGCCGCCGGAGAGCTCGACGGTTGCGGGAATGATCCCGGCCATCTGTTCCTCCTGCGCTTGGGGGCGTGCGTCAAGACCGGGGCCAGATGTGACCCAGGTCATGTTTGGGGACGCACGGAGTGTACGCAGACGCCCGCCCCTGAGGGCCACAGGGTGTGACGCGCACCACGTGCGCATGCCGAGGCGGCGCAACGCCACGCCGACTCACGTGTCAGGGCGCGTCGAAGTGCTCAGTGGCGCACGTTGACGCCGACTGGGCGACTGGCTCAGGCCAGGGCTGCTTCGGTGGACTCGTGGATCACGAAGACCTTCGCCAGCCCGGTGATCCGGAAGATCTTGAGCAGCCGGTCCTGGTTGCAGATCAGCGCCAGAGAGCCGTCGTGGGCGCGCACTTTCTTCAGCCCGCCGACGAGCACGCCGAGACCGGTGGAGTCGAGGAACTCGACCGCCTCCATGTCGATGACGATGTCGTAGACGCCGGAAGCCACCAGTTCGGTGATCTTGTCGCGCAGCTTGGGAGCGGTGTAGACGTCGATCTCGCCACCCACCGCGACGATGGTGCGACCATCGACGTCGCGCGTTTCAAGAGTCAGGTCCACGTCTTCTCCCGGGAGGCACTTGCAGGAAGGTGACCGTCGTAGGGACCACCAACCGACGATCAGCCGGGAACATCAAACCATGCTGGCCCGCGCGGCGCACACAGAAGTAGGGAGTGTGGATCGGCGGCGACAGAACCCGACGGTCGCGCCGGTGTCGGCGTGGGTTGCGACAATCGCCGCATGCCCGGGCCGACGACACACGCCTCGCCGGCCGACCGGCGCAGGCAGAGCGTGGCCGAGCTCGTCGAGCGCCTGGCGTCGGTGCCTGGTCGGGCGGGCCGTCTCACCCATCTCGAGGTGTTGCCGCCGCGTTCGGCTCAGCACGCTCCCTGGCCGGCGTGGACGGCCACCGAGGTCCGCACCGCCCTGCAGCAGCGCGGCATCAATCAGCCGTACATCCACCAGACCCACGCCGCTGAGGCCGCCTGGAACGGGACTCACGTCGTGGTCGCCACCGGCACGGCGTCGGGCAAGTCGCTGGCCTACCAGCTGCCGGCGTTGTCGGCGTCCCTCGCCGCGCGAGGCACCCGTGGACGGCGCGGTGCGGCCACGCTCTACCTGGCGCCCACCAAGGCGTTGGCGCACGACCAGCTCACGTCGTTGCTCGATCTCGGCCTCGACGTGCGGGCCACGACCTGCGATGGCGACAGCAGCCGCGACGAGCGCGACTGGGCTCGGGCTCACGCCGCATACGTGCTCACCAACCCCGACATGCTGCACCGATCGATCCTGCCCGGGCACGAGCGTTGGTCCGGTTTTCTCGGCTCACTCGAGTACGTCGTTGTCGACGAGTGCCACCACTACCGGGGCGTGTTCGGCGCGCACGTGGCGCAGGTACTGCGGAGGCTGCGCCGCGTCTGCGCGCTCTACGGGGCATCGCCCACGTTCGTGCTCGCCTCCGCCACCACAGCCGAACCGGCCCTGACCGCTGGTCGCCTCACTGGCCTGGAGGTGCTCGCGATCGACGACGACGGCTCGCCGCGCGGCGAGGTGACGCTCGGGCTGTGGGAGCCACCGCTGACCTCGCACGCGGGCGAGCACGGTGCCCCGGTGCGCCGGGCGGCGTCGTCGGAGGTGGCCGATCTGCTCGCCGACCTCGTGGCCGAGGACGTGCACACGCTGGCCTTCGTGCGTTCGCGTGTGGGCGTCGAGCAGGTGGCCCGCACCGCGGCCGAGCTGCTCGCCGAGGTCGACCCGTCGTTGCCGAGCCGAGTGGCGGCCTATCGCGGTGGCTACCTGCCTGAGGAGCGTCGCGAGCTCGAGAGTGCGCTGCGACGCGGCGATCTGGTCGGGCTGGCCGCCACCAACGCGCTCGAGCTCGGCATCGATGTGAGCGGGCTCGATGCCGTGCTGATCGCTGGCTTCCCGGGCACCCGCGCGGCCCTGTGGCAACAGGTCGGCCGGGCCGGCCGCGGCGCTCAAGACGCCCTCGGCCTGCTCGTGGCGCGCGATGATCCACTCGACACCTACCTCGTTCACCATCCCGATGCGTTGCTCGGTCAACCGGTCGAGGCCCAGGTGTTCGACCCGGACAACCCGCACGTGCTCGGGCCGCACCTCTGCGCCGCGGCCCAGGAGCATCCCCTCACCGACGCCGACCTCAACCTCTTCGGCCCGGAGACCGGGGCGGTGCTGACCCAGCTGGTGACGCAAGGCCTGCTGCGACGTCGTGCCCGCGGCTGGTTCTGGACCGACCGGCGCCGAGCCGCCGACCTCACCGACATCCGCTCGGCCGGAGGCACGCCCGTCTCGCTGGTCGAGGCCGACACCGGCCGAGTCATCGGAACCGTTGACGCTGCCCGGTCGCACGGCACCGCCCACACTGGCGCCGTCTACGTGCACCAGGGCGAAACGTGGGTGGTCGACGAGCTCGACCTCGACGAACTGGTCGCGACCATCTCGCACCGAGATCCGGGCTACACCACGTCGGCGCGCGAGATCACCGACATCACCATCCGGAGCGAGCGCGAGCACCAGCAGTGGGGGCCATGCCGGATCTCGTTCGGCGACGTGGAGGTGTCGCACCAGGTGGTCTCGTTCCTCAAGCGACGCCGACCCTCGGGCGAGGTCGTGTCTGAGGAGCCGCTCGACCTTCCGGCCCGGGCACTGGTGACCACCGCCGTGTGGTGGACGGTGCCCGATGAGGAGGCGGCCGCGCTCGAGCTGACCGGCGAGGGCTTGGCCGGCGCCGCGCATGCCGCCGAGCATTGCTCCATCGGTTTGCTGCCCCTGTTTGCCACGTGCGACCGCTGGGACATCGGCGGCGTCTCGACGGCCCGGCACGCCGACACCGGGGTACTCACGGTCTTCGTGCACGACGGGCACCAGGGCGGGGCTGGCTTCGCCGAGCGGGGCTACCGCGCCGTGGCCGCGTGGTTGCGTGCCACCCGCGAGACCATCGAGTGCTGCGAGTGCGCCGACGGGTGCCCCTCCTGCGTGCAGTCGCCCAAGTGCGGCAACCAGAACAACCCTCTGGACAAACGAGGGGCGGTAGCGCTGCTCGACGTCCTGCTCCGGCACGCGCCCGGCGACACGGCGCTGGAGTAGCCTCCAGCCATGTTGCTCCTGGGCCTGTTCGTACTGGCGGTCGGTATTGCGGTCATCCTGGGCGGGCTTTTCGCCAGTGACGTCTCGGCTAGCGGGCAGGTCGACGTCATCGGCATCGACGTCACCCCTGCCACCTTGTTCGTGCTCGGTGTCATCGGCGGCGCGGCCGTGCTGTGGGGTCTGTGGTTGAGCAAGTTCGGCGTCAAGCGCGAGTGGCGCCAGCGGCGCGAGCAAAAGAAGCTGGACGAGTTGTCGCAGAAGTTGGGCCGTGCCGAGGCCGCGCGCGACCGCGACCTCGACGAGGACGAGCCCAAGTTCAGCTGAACGGCCCCGCGCGTGCTTGAGCCGTGAGGTCGGCCGTTTGGCCGAGCCATCGCGGACCTGCCGCTGTGACGGTGACTGAGACCTCGCTCCCCGTGACCTCGCAGGTCGTCAGTGAGGTGCCGTTGCGTCGGGCGACGTCAGCCGCCGCGGCGCATCCGTCCTCACCGCCGACCAGCGACTGAGCCCCAGCCAGCGCAGCCAGGTCTGCCGCCGACTGAGCCGTGCGATGCGCACGCACGAGAGCGGTGACCACGCCGAGCGCGGCCCCGACGAAGAGCAGCGTGGCCACGAACGTCAGGAGCATGACGCTGGCCGAGCCACGATCGGTATCGTCCGCGGCCGGTCTCATGGCGAGCCTTCCAGCAGGGCCACTGCTTCGGACCTGACCGTCACCGCGGGGAGGAAGCCGAAGAGCCGACCTGGCCCCTCGACGCGACCGGTCGCCACCACCACCACCTGGTCGCCGGTGGTGGTGATGCTCACCCGGCCGCCGTCGGAAACCACGCGTTCTCCCACAGCTATCGCCCGCGCGGGATCGTCACCGCGAGCCATCGCACGGGCAGCCTCGCGGGCCGCGTCGACCGCGCGCACCTGGGCAGCGCCGACGGCGAGCAGCCACACCAGGCCGACCGTGATGGCAAGGAGCAGCGGCAGCCCCATCACCAGCTCGGCCGTCACTGCGCCTCGATCGTCGCGGACCCGCGAGCGAATCACCCGACGCCCAGCAGCCCGAGCACGTGGTCGTAGAGGGTCTTCAGCATCGTGTCGCCGAAGCCGCCAGTGAGCAGCTTGTAGAGCAGGCCAGCCAGACCGGCACCGGCTGCTGTGCCGACGGCGTACTCAGCGGTGGTGATGCCCTGCTCGTCGCGCTGGGCCAGTCGGGTCGTGATGATCCGCATGGTTTCTCCTTCGTCGTTGGGCCGCCCGATGCAGCCCGACGACGAGCACTCTGCGTCGCATCCCGCATGTCTCGCTCGGGCAGCTGGCAGCGTTGTGGACGACGGCCGATCAGCGCCCGATGTGGATGGCTGGTGGCTGGCGCGCACCTCAACCTGGGGTGGGTTGAGGTGCGAGCACCTCGACCTGGGGTGGGTTGAGGTGCGAGCGCCAGGGACCTGGGGTGGGTTGAGGTGCGAGCGCCAGCGAGCCTCGAAACCATGGGGCCCGCACGCTGGGGTTCCGAGGTCGGGCCTGGCGACCTTCGCACCCCAACCACCGGGTGCACGGCCGCCAGGAGCGCTACCAGGCCAGGGACTCGAGCAGCGCAGCGACGAGGGGCACGATCCCGATCAGCACGAAGGCGGGGAGCAGGCACAAGCCGAGCGGAACTGCTGCCTGCACGCCGACGGCGCGGGCTCGGTCTTCGACGTCGCTGCGAGCACGAAGGGCGAGGTCATCAGCGAGACGCTGCACTGCCGCCACCACCGGCGCACCGGTCGCGCTTGCTCGCGCCATGGTGCGCCCCAGCGCGGCGAGGTCTCGGTCGTGCGCGAGATCTGCCCACACCTCGGCCGGGCGGGCTCCGAGGTCGAGGTGGGCCACCAGGGGCGCCATCCGATCTGCAGCCGCCCCGGGCAGGGCTTGCACGACCAGCCTGAGCGCTTCGACCGGCGCCGTTCCCGATCGCAGGGCCGCACCGAAGAGCAGCACGACAGCCGGGAGATCGCGGGCTATCTCCTCCCGGCGCCGACGTTGCGCTGGCGGTTCGGCCCGTCCGATTGCGACCCATGCCACGGCGCAGCCACCAATTCCCAGTCCGACTCCGGCCGGGCCTCCGACAAACACCCAGGCACCCACCCCGGCCAAGAGGCTGCAGAGCCCGCGGTGCCGCAGCAGCCAGGAGGTATCGGCGGCGGCGAGGTTCGTAGCGGGTGCCGGGGCGGGAGAACGCAAAGGCGCGGAGCCGGAGGTGGGAAGCGCGAGCGCGACAGCCATGGCGCCCGTGATTGCGGCCAACCAGAGGGTCACCGGGTGACCCGCCGCCCCAGTGCTTCGATCCAGGCCAGGCCGGCGATCGCAAACCCAAGCCCGAGTGCCAGGCAGCCGAGGCCCACGGGGTGACCCAGCAGGAAACCCCACGGGTCGCCGCCAGCTCCCGACCCGACCGTCAGCGCCAGCACCGGCAAGACGCCGACCAGCCGAGCCGTGGCTCTGGCTGACGCCAGCTCGCCGGCCACGATCCGCCGAGTGAGCTGAGTGGCGCGCAGTTCTCGGCTGACTTGCTCGAGCGTGTCGGCCAGTCCCTCGCCCGTGCGGTACGACACCTGCCACGCGGCCGCCACCACGCGCAGATCGGCGGCCCCGGGTCGCGCTGCGACCTCGCGCCACGCATTGGGGACGTCGGCGCCGACCCGATGCGCTTCCGCCACGGGCGCGAGCTCAGCCCACTCGCTCGCTGCAAGCGCAAGGGCTTTGCCGGGTGGCTGACCACCCGCGAGCTCGGCCACGAGCTGCTCGCAGCTTTCGAGCACTCGGGAACTGGTGTCTCGGGCGAGGCGAGCTGCACGCCCAGTGCGCCACAATCGGCGTCCGGCCCAGACAGCAGCACCCACAACGAGAGCCAGAAGGCCAATGCGGATCGAGCCGACCGTCAGCACGGCGACTCCCGCAGCCACAACCCCGAAGAGTCGAGCCATCGGGCCCCGGGCGGGTCCGGACTCAACCGAAGGGGGCGCTCGCAGCGTGAGCGACGCCGCCAGTGCGGCCGCGGTTGCGGCTACGACCACGCCAGCAGTCACCTCGATTCCCGACGATCCAGGGCCGCGCTCAGCACAGCCGCGCCGGGGCCAACCTCCAGTCGCCCGCAGCTGAGCTGCAACGCCACCGACATCGTGACGAGGCCGTCGCTGGCACGTTCGGGGACGGCCACGTGCACGAGGCGTCGTGCTCCCGCCCGGTCGCGTTCCAGGTGCAGTACCAAGTCGAAGGCGGCCGCGAGTTGGCTGTGCGCCGCGGCGCGGGTCAACCCAGCCGCCAGCGCCAAGGCCTCGATGCGAGCGGGGACATCGGTGGCCGAGTTGGCGTGCAGGGTGCCGCACCCACCTTCGTGGCCGGTGTTGAGCGCCGCCAGGAGGTCGACCACCTCGCCACCGCGCACTTCTCCCACCACGAGGCGGTCGGGGCGCATCCGGAGCGACTGCCGCACGAGGGTGCGCAACTCGACCGACCCGGCGCCCTCGATGTTGGCCAGCCGCGCCTCGAGTCCCACCACATGCGGATGGTTCGGGCGCAGCTCGGTGGCGTCCTCGACGATGACGATCCGCTCCCGTTCGAGTACTTCGCCGAGCAACGCCGCGAGCACGGTGGTCTTGCCCGACCCGGTACCTCCGGTGACAAGGAACGCCAGTCGTGCCTCGACCACACGGCGAAGCAGGACGGCGAGCTCAGGGTGCACCGTGCCCGAGGCGACGAGGTCGTCCAGGCTGAGTCCGCCGCGACGGGGCACCCGCAGCGAGATCACGGTGCCGGGGCGAGCGAGCGGCGCAAGCACGGCGTGACAGCGTGTGCCGTCGGCCAACCGCAGGTCGACATAGGGAGTGGCGTCGTCAAGGCGCCGACCGCCGAGAGCCGCCAACCGCTGGGCGAGCCGACGCACGGCGTCCTCATCGGCGAAACGCACGTCGGTGCTCTCCAGCCCCTGGCCACGGTCGACGAAGACCGAGTCGCAGCCGTTGACCAACACGTCGCTGACGTCAGGCAACCGGAGCAGCGGCTCGAGCGGCCCGGCCCCCACGACGTCGCGCCGCAGCGACTCGTAGACCTCCAGGACGGTCGCATCGCCGACCGGCCGGCCGGTCTCGCGCAACGCGGTCGCCACCCGGTGCGGCGTCAGGTCTCCCGGCGAGCGTGAGAGCCGCTCGCGGACCGTGTCGACCAACGTCGGCTCGTGCATCAGGCAGCTCGCTCATTGCTGCCGCGTCGCTCGGCCAGCTGGTCGAGAATCTCCAGGCTGGCCCGCCCGAGGGGGCCTCGCCACGACCGCACAGGCCCGAGCCCTAGGTCGATCGACTCGCTGAGACCACGCTGCTGCGCCATGGTGGCCAGCACCGGCACGCGAGTGGCGCGGGCGATATCGACCGGCGCCAAGTCGGTGCCGCGCACGACGAGGAGAGGCGTCGTGAGCTTCGACCAACGACGGCAGGCTCGGGTCGCCGCGGCCAACCCGACCACACTCGGCACGACAGCCACCAGCAGTGCGTCGCACCGAGCCACCACCTCGCTGATGACGGCGTCCGGGCTGCGCGGGAGGTCGAGCACAACCGTGTCGTGACCTCGTCGAGCCGCCGAGAGAGCCTCGCGCACGGCGAAAGCTTGGAGGGAAGCATCTGCGCCGATCCGCCACGACAACGCGCCCAAGCTCGCGCGCCGTGGCAGGGCCTCCCGCAACGATCGAGCACTCAACCGACCGGTGGTCTGACACAGGGCATCCCAGCGGAATCCGTCCAGGTCTTCGAGGCCGAGCACCCGATCGACCCCAGGACCCCACGGGTCGCAGTCGATGACCACGGCCTCCCCCCGGGTGGCTGCGGCCTGCGCGAGGGCGCAGGCCAGCGTGGTGGCACCGGCTCCACCCGAACCACCCACCACCCCGACCACCAGCGCGTCGGGGGTCAGCCGATCGCCGAGGTCGGTGAAGGCCTCGACCACCCAGCCCGCCGACCGGGGCAGCTCGACGACGTCCTCGGCACCCAGAGCCAACGCCGTGCGGAACGAGTCATGGGGCACCCCGGCCGCAGTGACCAGGTGCACGCCGGACCGCCGACTTGGAGCGAGCGCCGCGAGCTCGAGGGCGAGATCAAGCCCGACCAGCACCAACGGAGCCCGAGCCCAGCTCGCCAGGGCGGCCGCCGGTTCGGCCACGACCTGGGGCACGACCCCGGCCGCCGCGGCCAACCGCAGCAACTCCTCACGCAGGGTCGAATCGGTGGTGGCCACCAGCGGCGGAGCCGACCGGTCACTCTCGAGCGTCGTCGTCATCTGCATGTCAGCACGGTGGCCGAGTTGGCTTCGGCGAGGCGTCCCGTCATCCGAACCCTGTGGAACACCCGCAGAATCCGATGCCTGTGGACGGTTCGTGGTCACCCTCGCCGCTGGCGGCGACCCCTACATTGGAGCCATGGCGCTCACCGCGGCCTTCTTCGACCTCGACAAGACGATCATCGCCAAGTCGAGCACCTTGGCGTTCTCGAAGCCGTTTCAAGCCGGTGGACTGATCTCGCGTAGTGCGGTGCTGCGCTCGGCCTATGCCCAGTTCGTCTATCTCGTCGGCGGCGCCGACCACGACCAGATGGAGAAGATGCGGCTCTTCATGTCGTCGCTCGTGGCCGGCTGGGACGTCGCCACCGTGCGCGAGATCGTGGCCGAGACACTGCACCACGTGGTCGATCCGATCGTCTACGACGAGGCAGTTGGGCTGATCGCCGAGCACCAAGCCGCCGGACGCGATGTCGTCATCGTCTCGGCGTCCGGCACCGAGGTGGTCGAGCCGATCGGCGCGCTGCTCGGTGCAGATCACGTCATTGCCTCGCGTCTCGAGGAAGTCGACGGGGCGTACACCGGCGAGATCTCCCACTACGTCTATGCCGAGGAGAAGGCGGTCGCGATCCGCGCACTCGCTGAGCAGCGCGGCTACGACCTCGCGTCGTGCTATGCCTACAGCGACTCGGTGACCGACGTGC
>JBAUWM010000021.1:0-7566 GCA_049583775.1 Nocardioides sp. | reverse complement strand
GTGGGCACCTCGGTCAGGTCGTAGACCTGTTCCCAGGTGAGGATCCGCTCGCCGTCGGGCTGGGCGGTCGGCAAGGTGCGTGGAGCGGCGCCCGTCGCGATGAGCAGCGCGTCGGCGTCGTAGCTGTCGTCGCCAACCACGACGCGACCAGGACCGTCGAGTCGCCCGCGGCCCTGCACCACGGTCACGCCTTCCTTGGCCAGGCGTCGGGCGATGTCAGACGACTGGTCGGCGGCGAGCTGCTTGACGCGCTCGTTGACCCGGGCCAGATCGACCTGAATGCTCGTGGCGGCGTCGCCCTCGGAGTCGTTGAAGTTCACCCCGAGCTCGGCCGCAGCGGCGACCTCGGTCATCACCTCCGCGGTGGCGATCAAGGTCTTGCTCGGCACGCAGTCGGTGAGAACAGCTGAACCGCCGATGCCGTCGGAGTCGACGACGGTCACCTCCGCGCCGAGCTGCGCCGCCACGAGTGCTGCCTCGTAGCCACCGGGTCCGCCGCCGAGGATCACGACCTTGTCAGTCATAAGCTGAGGTTGCCTTTCGTTCTGCTGCCGAGGAACGAGTGCAGCGCGCTCGTTCCTCGCACCCTGCTGCTCGCTTAAAAGTTGATCATGTGGCCGGCGATCCCGTGGACGGCTTCCTTGACCGCTTCGGACAGCGTCGGGTGCGCGAAGACGTTGCGGGACACCTCGTCGGCGGTGAGGTCCCACTGCTGGGCCAAGGTGAGCACCGGGAGTTGCTCGGTGACGTCGGGGCCGATCATGTGCGCGCCGAGAATCTCGTTGTGCTCGGCGTCGGCCACGATCTTGACGAAACCGACCGCGTCGCCGAGTCCTTGGGCCTTGCCGTTGGCCGAGAACGGGAACGTCGCGGTCTTCACGTCGTAACCCTTCTCCTTGGCCTGAGCCTCGGAGTAGCCGAACGAGCCGATCTGGGGCTGGCAATAGGTAGCCCGCGGAATCATGTCGAAGTTGATCTCCATCGTCTCAGCGCCCGCGATGGTCTCGGCGGTGACGATGCCCATCGCCTCGGCGGCGTGAGCCAGCATCATCTTTCCGGTGACGTCGCCGATGGCGTAGACGTTGTCGACGTTGGTGCGTCCGCGGCCGTCGACCGCGATCGCGCCACGCTCGGTGAGCTCGACCCCGATCGTGTCGAGGCCGTAGCCCTCGACGCGGGGCGCGAACCCGAACGCCGCGAGCATCTTGTCGGCCTCGAGCACCTGGGCGTCTCCGCCGTCGGCGGGGCTGACGGTCACCTTGACACCTGAGCCGGTGTCTTCGACCGAGTCGACCTTGGTCGACAACATGACCTTCACGCCGAGCTTCTTGTAGTGCTTGAGCAATTCCTTGGAGACGTCGGCGTCCTCGGCGGGCACCATCCGGTCGAGGAACTCGACGATGGTCACGTCGACCCCGAAGTTCTTCATCACGTAGGCGAACTCGACGCCGATCGCGCCCGAACCGCCGATGATCATCGAGCCCGGCAGGTTCTCGTCGAGGATCTGCTCCTCGTAGGTGACGACGTTGTCGCTCTTCTCCATGCCCGGCAGCATCCGGACCTTCGCCCCCGTGGCGATGATCAGGTGGTCAAAGGTGTGCCCCGCCACAGACCCGTCCGGGCCCTTGACGTCGATCGCAGTCGAGCTGGTGATCGTGCCCCACCCGTCGATCTCGGTGATCTTGTTCTTCTTCATCAAGAAGTGGACACCCTTGACGATGCCGGCGCTGACCTGTCGCGACCGCTTGTGCGTGGGCCCGTACGACATGGTGGCGTCGCCCTCGATGCCGAACTTGTCCTTCTCGTGCGCGAGCACGTGTGCGAGCTCGGCGTTCTTGAGCAGCGCCTTCGAGGGGATGCACCCCACGTTGAGGCACACACCGCCCCAGTACTTCTCCTCGACCACGGCCACGGACTTGCCGAGCTGGGAGGCGCGGATCGCAGCGACGTACCCACCGGGGCCGGCACCGAGGACAAGGACATCGAAGTGGCTCACGACTCCAGCCTAGTGGCGTCCCGCGTCACGACCGAGCCGGGCACTAGCCTCTTGCCCGTGACGCTCTACGCCGCCTACGGGAGCAACCTCGACCCGGCCAGGATGAGCGAGCGCTGCCCACACTCCCCCCTCCAGACCACCGGCTGGCTGACCGGGTGGCGGATGACGTTCGGTGGCGAGGAGCACGGCTGGGACGGCGCCCTGGCCACGTTGGTCCAAGACCCGTTCGAGCAAGTGTTCGTCGCGGTCTACAACGTGAATCGCGCCGACGAATCGGCGCTCGACCAGTGGGAGCAGGCCGACACCGGGCTGTATCGCAAGACCAAGGTGCGGGTGAGCACGCTGACCGGCGAGCTGGTCGTGTGGACCTACGTGCTCGACGCCTACGAGGGCGGACTCCCCTCGGCGGTCACCCTCGGCATCCTCGCCGACGCCGCCGAGGCAGCCGACGCTCCCGCCGACTACGTGGCGGCACTGCGTCGCCGTCCCTGCCGCTCGACGGGCCTCTAGAGCCTCTCGACACTAGGGTCGCAGTCGTGAGCGATCGCGATCCCTATGCCCTGGCCCACCAGGCCGCCGCGCGACTGGCTGAGCTGACCGGTATCGACCGGCACGACGTCGCCCTGGTGCTCGGCAGCGGCTGGTTGCCGGCCGTCGACGCGCTGGGCGAGCCGACGGCCGAGCTGGACACCACCGACCTCCCCGGCTTCAACGCCGCAGCCGTGACCGGTCACTCCGGCAAGATCCGGTCGATCCGGGCCGGCGACCGTCAGTTTCTCGTCTTCCTCAGCCGTACGCACTACTACGAGGGCAAGGGCGTGCCCGCCGTCGTGCACGGAGTGCGCACGGCCGCGGCCGCAGGTTGTCGCGCGATCGTGCTGACGAACGGGTGCGGAGGCCTGAAGGAGACCTGGACGCCCGGACAGCCGGTGCTGATCAGCGACCACATCAACCTGACCGGTCGCTCTCCGATCGAGGGCGCCAACTTCATCGACCTCACCGATCTGTACTCGCCCCGCCTGCGCGCCTTGTGCCGCGAGACCGATCCGAGCCTCGATGAGGGCATCTACGTGCAGTTCCCCGGCCCGCACTACGAGACCCCGGCCGAGATCGGCATGGTCCGGGCGATCGGCGGCACCTTGGTCGGCATGAGCACGACCCTGGAGGCGATTGCCGCCCGCGAGGCGGGCATGGAGATCCTCGGGATCAGCCTGGTCACCAACCTGGCTGCCGGCATCAGCGGCGCACCGCTCAACCACGCCGAAGTACTCGAAGCCGGTCGCTCGGCGGCCAGCCGGATGGGCGAGCTGCTGGGCAGCATCGTCCCCCGGATCTGACCGCCGCAACGACGCGGGCTCAGCCGATGGTGATCTTGCGACTCGCCTTCTGCCCCAGGTAGTTGGCGTTGCCCAAGTAGCGCACCGAGAACGTGTAGGTGCCCTTCTTGAGCGAGGGCAGTGAGATCGTCGCGACACCCTTCTTGTTCAGCCTGCCGGAGCGCTTCACCGCCCCGGACTTGTTCTTGCCCGTCGGCTTGAACTCAACGATCACCTTGCCGGTCGGCGTCCTGCCCGCCTTCGGGCCAGTGATCGTGACCACGAGCTTCTTGATGGTCTTGAAGATCGCGTCGAGCTTCGGTCGCGTCTTGTCGACGCGGTACGTCATCGTCTCCTGGTGCGCTTCGTGAGACGCGTCTCCGGCGTAGTCGAACGTGGCCCGGTAGCTGCCCACAGCCAGGTTCTTCGGCACGACGAACGTGGCGATCCCCGACTCGATGGAGGAGCGCTGGTTCGGGCCCAGGTCGGTCATCGTGATGACGCCATCGGTGACACCGTCGACCTTGAGCTTGATCTTGCCGCCCTTGCCGTAGGTGGTGCTGAGCCGGTCGGACGTCGAGAAGTCGACGACTGCGTCGTCTTCGAGGCTCTCGAAGTCAATGACGAGCCTGGTCTCGGTGTCCTGGCTGGTGTTCTCCGGGTCGGCCGACACCGAGTAGAGCGAGTAGTCCTTGGTCGGGTCGAGCTTGTTCGCAGGCGCGCTGATGACGGTCTCGAACTTGTCGTTGTTGAACTGCGCCGGCACGACGGTCTCTCGCACCACGAACGAGAAGCTGGGCGTGGATCGGGTGATGCCCGACTCGCCGATCGCGATCACGATGCCCTTCGCACCGGGGGTGAACCCGGCTCCCTTGACGTTGAAGGTGGCGCCAGTAGCCGAGTTGGTGCTGACCTCGGCCACCGTCACCGCCGGCGCTAGCTCGCTGCCGGTCGGCTCAGCCGCGGCAACGAACTGGGCGGGAGCCTTGGCAGCGTCGCCGCTCTCACCGGTGGCGTAGTAGTCGGGGCGGGCCTCGGAGACGATCTGACCAAGGAACTGCGGCGAGAACGCGCGACCCATGACCGGCTGGCCGGCCGGGATGCCCAGCGCGGTGGCCTCAGCGCTGTCGGGCGGGAGCACGCCGTCCCACGCCGGGACTCGGGTGAGCGAGCCCAGGGTGTCCGCGTCGACCCAGGGGTCGGCCCCCACGGTGAACGTGGTGACGGGGACCCGCTTGGCGGCGGTGTTCTTGTCGCCTGCAACCGAGGAGACCATGGCAGTGATCTGGCCGGCGCCGGTGGCGTCGACCGTCACGATCGGGTCGGCGATGGTCACGGTGTAGATGTCGGTCTCGGGGAAGATCGGGATCGGAAGTGGGAAGGTCGCCTCGCTGTAGGTGGCGGCGACCGAGCCCTTGTAGGTCACCGCTGCGACGCCGGTGCCACGGTGGTAGGTGCCGCTCACGCGCGGGAACGAGATCACGCCTTCGGCGTTCTCAACGGCCCCGTCGGCGAGCACGTGGTTGTCGGAGACGTCGTCGAACGACTCCGAGATCTGCCAGGCCAGCACGTCGGGCGGGTCGGCCGCGGCAGCGGGAGTCGCGAGACCCACGGCGAGTGGTGCCAGGGGGGCCATCAGGACGATCGCGACTGCCGAGACAGCTGGCCGCTTGAGGGGACGGAGCATGACGCACCTTCGGGGGGTCGGTGGAGTGCCGGGAACAGCACTGATTCAACCTCTCAACGAGCCAAGTGCCTAGGCGTTAGGCCCAATGACCCCTCCCGTCACAACGAAGGTCCACCCCGGGGGGTGGCGTGTGCCCCGCGCACTCGTGTTGCGGTGGAAGCCCAACGGAAAGAAGTGGTCATGACTGACGCGACCGACGAAGACGCCGGAGCCGAGCACGAACGGCCCTCAGGCACGGAGGTGGACAACTCCGGCGTGCGACTGCCGACGGTGGAGAAGTTCGCGGAGATGACTGCCGGCGAAGACGTCGACGGCAGCGCCGGAAGGGCTGACCCCAGTGCCGCCTTCCGTGACTTGGAGGTCTCTGACGAGGAACGCGCTGAGATCGAGGAAGAGCGCGAGCGTCGGCTGGCCCCGGAGAACCGCCCACCAGGGGCGGAGGTCGACAACACCCAGCGGACGATGAAGGACGGGAAGTTCATCGACTGACCTGCCGGGTTGCTGGTCAGGCCTCGAGGCGTCGGCGCAGGCCGCTCAGGCAGCCCGCCATCATCTGGTCGTGGTTCCAGCGCAGAACCGGTCGCGCCACCCGCGAGGCCACGCCGAGCAGGCCGCCGACCGCGACGTCCTGCTCGAAGTCCAGGCGGGTGCCGTCGGGCACGGAAGTCAGCGTCCACCGGACCATGCCTGCGAGGTCTCCCGCGACGGCCACCTCCAGCACCGGCGCCTCCCGGCTGACCGCGTGCAGCACTAGATCGAGCGTGTACGGCAGCCGCGAACGACACAGCACCCGGGCGTCGTCAGGGCCGAGCGAGGCCACGGCCACCACCTGGGGCCACCAACGTGGGTAGTGCTCGAGATCGACGATCACGTCGCGCACCTCAGCCAACGGGGCGGCGATGCTCCATGAACCGGTGAACTCATAGTGCGCCGGTGCGTGCCGCCTCACAGGTCGAGCCTCTCCCGGAGCAGCTTCCAGGCCCGGCTCGCGTGCTGCCGGACGAGGGGGTCGGTGTCATCGAGCAGCGCTTCGACCACCGGGCCGTGCTCGGTGTCACCCACCACCGCAAGGCAGCGCGCTGCCTGGGCGCGGACCCGCGGGAGCTCGTGGGTAGCCAACCGGGCAGCACCATCGCCTGTGCCGGCGACGTCGTGCCGAGCGGCGACCTTGAGGCACATCTCGGCTGGCCGGTAGTGCTCGTCGTCCAGGCCCAGCACGATGGCTCGGGTGGCGCTGTCGTGCCACACGTGCAGCAGGCCACGGGCCCCCCACGAGCGCACCCAGTAGTCGCCCCAGGTGCCCGGGTCACGCACGCTGTCGCCTGGCGCCCAGGAATGACCGGTCAACCCGGGCAGCTCGTCCAGGTAGCGCTCGCGCGGCGCTCCCCCGAGCAGGTCGACGCACATCGATGTGAACGCCGGCTGCCCGAGCTGTTCGGCGAGCTCGACGATCAGCTCGGCGATCGGGGGGCGGTCGGGCACGGATCAAGTGTGAACCCCGATGGGCCATGATGCCGACATGAGCCCTGACGTCGACGTCCTGCTCGAACGCGCCCGCACGTGGGCAGCCCAGGATCCCGACGACCACACCCGCGCCGAGCTCGAGCGAGTGGTCGCCGAGGTGGAGGCTGGCGGAGATCATGCCGATCTCGCCGACCGCTTCCGCGGAACGCTGGAGTTCGGTACAGCCGGCCTGCGCGGCGCCCTCGGCGCTGGCCCGAACCGGATGAACCGGGTGGTGGTGCTGCGGGCTGCAGCCGGCCTGGCCTCCTACCTCGCCGACAGCGGTGCCACCCCGACCGGTTCGTCGAGCACGTCGGTGGTCATCGGCTACGACGCACGCCACAACTCCGACGTCTTCGCTCGCGACACCGCGGAGGTGATGACCGGCGCCGGGTTCACCGCGTGGATGATGCCTCGCCCCCTCCCCACGCCCCTGCTGGCGTTCGCGATTCGCGAGCTCGGTTGCGTAGCCGGCGTGATGGTGACCGCGAGCCACAACCCGCCCCAAGACAACGGCTACAAGGTCTACCTCGGCGATGGCTGCCAGATCGTGCCTCCGACCGACGGCGACATCGCCCGGCGGATCGCCGAGGTGGGCAGTCTCGAGGCGATCCCTCGCGGCTCGAGCGGCACCGTGCTCAGCGAGGAGATCGTCGACCACTACCTCGACACGGTGGCCGACCTGGCTGGCGACGGCCCGCGTGACCTCTCGATCGTCTACACGCCGCTGCACGGCGTTGGGGGCACCTCTGTCGTGCAGGCACTTGAGACGGCCGGGTTCGACGCGCCCCAGGTCGTGCCCGAGCAGGAGCAGCCCGATCCGGACTTCCCGACCGTCGGGTTCCCGAACCCCGAAGAGGCGGGCGCGATGGACCTTGCGCTCGCCTTGGCTGCCCGGACGGGTGCCGACATCGTCGTGGCCAACGACCCGGACGCCGACCGGTGCGCCGCCGCGGTGCCCGCTGGCGACACCTGGCGGATGCTGCGTGGCGACGAGGTCGGCGCACTGCTCGCTCACCACCTGATCAGCACCGGCCGCACCGGCACCTTTGCCACCTCGATCG
>JBAUWM010000020.1:0-11807 GCA_049583775.1 Nocardioides sp. | reverse complement strand
GTCAGGCGATGAGTGTCCAGACGCCGGGTCGGGTTTGGATGAAGTGGTCGCGTGGGTTCGCGCCGGGTGGTGGCCGGGGTTCGGATTGGTATCGCTGGCCGGTGGGGGTGGTGATCTGGATGCGGTGGGGTTCGATGACATCGGTGTTGGTGACTGTGGCGTGCCAGCCGGGTTCTTCTTTGAGGTAGTTGCAGTTCTCGCAGAGTCCTTGACCGTTGTGGCTGCTGGTGTCGCCACCGTGGTGTGGCCTGTGGCGGGCGGGGGTGACGTGGTCGGTGTGCCGGATGGGTGCGTCGCACCAGGGGGTGCGGCAGCGGCCGTCGCGCAGGGTGATGAAGCTGCGGAGCAGTCCGGTGAACCGGCGGGCTACTGATTCCATCGCGACCAGGTGGGTGGTGTCGGCGAACAGGCGTCGCACCGTGGAGCCCTGCTCGGGTGCGGCGAAGGCGAGCTTGCGGACCACACCTGCGGGGATCGGTCCGAGTCCGGGGATCTCGCCGGGCTCCACACCCTCACCGAGCAGGGTCTCGGCCGGGACCACGAGGTGCAGGGCGACCGGGACCGCATCAGCCATGGTTTGCCCGGTGAGGCGTTCGACGTACAGGTCGGCCACGATCTGGGCGCGGGTGCGGTCATCACCCATCACCCGAAGCAGCTCGGCCCGTTCAGACAGGGAGGTCATGATCGCGGCGAGGTGGTAGTCGGCCACCACGCCGCAGACCTGCCCGGTGCCGTCACCGAACACGCGGCTGGAGACACGTCGGCGAGCCCGGGCTGCTTGGCTTCGTTGTACGGCGCCCTCGGGGTCGAGGCGCTGCACGATCCGGCGGGTCTGGTCGACCAGAGCCCGGTCACCCCAGCAGAGCCCACCTTCACCGATCTCTGCGGCGATGCTCAGATCGACGACACGACGCAGCGCGGAACTCAGCGTCGCGGTCTCGTGGGTGATCAGCTCAGCACGGCGTTCGTTGATCACCCCCGTCTCGAGCAGACCAAGGACCTCAGGATGGTCCACGACCAGCGCCCGGGCCAGGGTGAGGAGCCGGCGTCCACGCTGCGGTGGCTCATGGCGAGCGAACCCGACCTGCCCACCGACACTGCGCTCAGAAGCGCCAGGAACCAAGCCAGCAAGCTGCGCGGTCAGCCGCGCCTGACGCGCAGCCAGCATCCCCTTGAGCCGCTCCACCTCAGCAAGCTCCTCGACGCACTCCTCAGCGGAGTCCGGAAGAACACCCGAGGGGAACATGTGTTCGATTATAGGCCACTACGTCCTGGCGATCAAGCGGGTGGACTCAACATCAGCGCGGCAGCCGCCGCGAGATGTCGCGCGCGTCATAACCGGTGAGCAGCCCGGCACGTCGAGACGCGCGCACGGCAGCATTCACCGCGCGGCGATAGGCCGCCGCAGTCGGATAGAGGGTCGCGAGTCGCGCCCGGTCGAAGCGCTCGGTTCGTCCGTCGAGGGCCACGCAGTCCCCGGTCCGGTTGTACGCAGCCGTCGGCACGGCCATGGCCGGATACCGGAGGCCGCCGATCGCGTTGCCATCCCGGTTGCGCTGGATTGCACCGCCCTTGACGCGCACTCGTGGCTGGACCGTCGGCGGCGTGCCCGTGCGGATCCAGCGCAGCATCGCGGCCAGCGCAGCATTGTGGGCTTGAAAGGCGGGGAACCGGTTGACCAGGCAATCACTGGTGCCGAACGGACCATTGTCACCAGCCAAGGGGCCGACGAGGTCGACCCCGAGGTCGCGCTGCTCCTGGCGCCCGATGTAGTCGAAGTCGCGTTTGCTGCCGTGCGCAGTTCCGGCCACCTCCCACTGGCGATACGTGCGCGCGTCCGGGCTGGTCGAACTCCCGTCGATCTCGTTCTCCGACAGCAGGCGGAGGACCGGGCGATCGGTGCCGTGGTCGGGACCGTTGGAGACCGACGGCAAGAAGCCGTCGTAGACCCGTTCGTAGAGCGGCTGAACGTCAGCGAGGTAGGCATCCATCGCGCGGCCCGACTGACTCGCTCCGAGCGCGACGACCGTGCCCAGCGGCCGCCCCGCGTGGCCGTCACCGTGCCGGAGCGCTTGAGCGATCTGGCTGTAGATGTCGAATGAGTAGGCGTCACCGGGGATCGACACCGTCGCATACCGAACCGGATCGAACGCCTTGAGCGCCGGGACCGAAGCCAACTGCACGCTGGCCTCGACGTAGGTCCACCCATCGGAGACCACCTCGCCGCCGATGTTGAACCACTCGCCGATGTCATGGCCGAACGTGACGTTGTGCCACGTGACGACCGCGGCCCCGTTGGACTGCGACGCCGCGCGAGGACGCACCACCACGACGCGCGTGGTGTACGGCAGGGGCGGCAAGTTCTCCGTACCGATGTCAGGCAAGTCCAAGAACAGTTGCGTCAGGATCGACGGCCCTGAGTAGGGGCGGGCGATTCCGCTGACGAGAAACTCTGACTGGACGTAGCCCTTTGGGACCTTCAGCAGCCCCACGAACGGCCGCCCCCTCACCCCTGAAGGGATCGGCGTGACCGTCGGTCGCGCCACCGAGAGAAGCGGCGCCGCGACCGCGCGCTCGACGACAGGCGCCTCGGCTCGCGCGACGACGGGATGGACACTCACCGTCGCGCACACGACGAGGGCGATACCCAGACAGCGCATTGACTTCATCGAGTACCGCTCCTTGCGCCGACGTTCTGCCGCGCGGTTGTCGGGAGGTTGTTGGGATGTTGCTGGAGTGATCATGCCCAACGTCCGACGTCGCCGTCTCGCCCCACACCGTGAGGCTCATCCCGAGCCACGGCGCGCCTCCCCTGGATGCTGCGCGACCAGCGATACAAAGAACTCGGCCCGGCGGGGTATGAGTTCGCCGGGCCTCAAGCTTTTTCTGAGCCCGAGCACAATGACCGTGTGACTCTTTCGGCCGCAGTCCCAGCCTTGCCGTGCGGGTCGGTGGCAGCCGCGGTCTCGGTCTACACCGAACGTCTCGGATTTCGCGTTCTCCACCACGACGACGCGCAGGGAGTGCTGCACGGTGCGAGCACTGGTTCACCCGACGACACCGACTACGGCACCCGGGAGTTCTCCGTGCTCGATGGTGATGGCAACCTGCTCACGTTCTTCACTCGCACACCTCGCTGACGGCGTTCACCCACCCGGAGGTTGTGGCGGTCACCACACGGTTCGTAGAGTCGATGTGTGACCGAGAGTCATACCCCGGCAGACCTGTGGAGGAGTCACCCGTCCTACGGCGCCGGCTCACCGCTCACGCTGACCAATGGGGAGAATTCCTGCACCCGTCTGGTCGTCGTCGCCGCGCATCCTGATGACGAGAGCCTCGGAGCCGGGGGCCTGATCGCCGCTGCCGAAGCCGCTGGCATCGCGGTCTACGTCGTGCTGCTCACCGCCGGCGAGGCCTCCCCTTTCGCCTCGCCCAACTCCACACGGCACGCCCTGGCCACGCTGCGCCTGGCCGAGATGGAGAACGCGCTGGCCCGACTGGCACCGAGCAACACCCTGGTGTTCCTCGGCGCCCCCGACGGACAGGTGGGCAAGTCGGAGGAGCAGATTGCCCGCAGCCTGGCCGACCTGCTCGGCGACGGTTCGCGCACCCTGCTGGCCTCACCCTGGCGTCTCGACGGGCACGATGACCACGATGCCGCCGGCCGGGCTGCGGCCGAGGCCGCAACGACCAGCGGCGCCCGGCTGATCGAGTTCCCGCTACTGACGTGGTCGCGGCAGACACCCGACGTCCTGCCCTGGGACCGCGTGCGCACCTTGACCCTCAGCCCTGACTTGCAAGACCGCAAGGCCGCAGCTATCCGCGCCCACGTCAGCCAGGTGCGTGCTTCGGGGGCGCACGCCGGCGGCGAGGCGCCCTTGCCGGGCCGCGTGCTCGCCCACTTCTCTGACTCGGTGGAGCACTACATCGAGTCAGACTCCACCACGTGAGCGTCGATCTCGGCGCGCACCCGCGCGCGGACGTCGTCCGGCGCAAACGAGACGTTGATCGAGGTTCGGGCTAGGTCGGCCACCCCGTCGCGGTCAAGGCTGAGCAGCTCGGCGGCGATCTCGTACTCCCGGTTGAGAGTGGTCGCGAACATCGGCGGGTCGTCTGACCCGATCGACACCAGAACGCCGTGCTCGACGAACGTCGGCAGCGGGTGCTCTGCGAGCGAGGAGACCGCCCGAGTGGCGATGTTCGACGACGGGCACACCTCGAGTGCGATCCCGTGCTCGACCAGGTGCGCCATCAACAACGGGTCCTGTGCAGCCGAGGTGCCGTGCCCGATCCGCTCGGCGCCGAGCAGGCGCACGGCGTCCCAGACCGTCTCAGGGCCGGTGGTCTCACCCGCGTGGGGCACGGAGTGCAGCCCCGCGGCCCGGGCCTGATCGAAGAACGGCTGGAAGGGCGGCCGCGCCACGCCGATCTCGGGCCCGCCCAGGCCAAAGCCGACCAGCGTCTCTGGTCCGTGGTCGAGGGCGTACGCCAGCGTCGCCTCGGCAGCGGGCACGCCCGACTCGCCAGGGATGTCGTAGACCCAGCGCAGCACGATCCCGAAGTCGCGCTCGGCCGAGATGCGCGCGTCCTCGATGGCGTCCACGTAGTCCTCGATGGCGAGCCCCTGCAGCACCGAGGTGTAGGGCGTGCACGTGAGCTCGGCGTAGCGCACGTGTTGCTCCGTGGCGAGCTCGCGGGCAACCTCGTAGGTCAGGTAGCGGATGTCATCGGGCGTGCGGATCAGCGCCACCACAGCCAGGTAGACCTCGATGAAGTGAGCGAAGTCGCGGAACTCGTAGAACGCTCGCAGCTGATCGGGCTCGGCAGGCACTGTTCCCGGGTGGCGCGCGGCCAACTCACCGACGATCCGCATCGATGCCGACCCCACGTGGTGCACGTGCAGCTCGGCCTTGGGCAGCCCGGCGATGAAGGCCGAGAGAGTCGGCTCGATCACTCGACGGCACTCACCAGGTTGTTCGCGATCTCCTCCCAGCTGCTGCCGTCGCGGAACGGCTTGCCGTCCAACAGCACGGTCGGGGTGCCTTCGACCCCCGCGTCAATCGCATCCTCGGTGGCCGACTGCACGACGTCGGCCCGCGCACCCTGCTCGATGCCGTCGCGCACAGCGTCTTCGTCGGCACCGGCCTCGACGGCCTTCTCGACGAGCCAGTCGGTGTCGGGGAAGGGGCCAGACTCCGATGGCTGGGCCTCGAAGAGGAGGTCATGAAACTCCTTGGCCACCTCCGACCCGGCCTCGTCCTGCACGACGAAGAACGCGTTGGCGGCATCCTCGGAGTAGGGACCGAAGCGGTCGAGGATGACGATCGGGCGGAAGTCGATCTGCACCTGCCCGTCGGCCGCCAGCTCGGCGAGGCGATCGCTCGCGGTGTTCTCGAGGATGCCGCAGATCGGGCACAGGAAATCCTCGTAGATCACGATCGTGTGCGGCGCACCGGCGTCGCCGACGACCAGGCCGTACTCCGACCCGCCCGCGGCCGCAGCCGTGACGTCGTCAGAGTCGTCGTTCAGCTTGTTGAGCAGGAACCCCACCCCCACGATCAGGAGGATCACCGCAACCACGGCCAGCCCGGTGCGGGCGTTGCGCTGCCGGTCGCGCTTGCGCTGGGCGGCGAAGGCAGCAGCGGCCTTCTCGGCACGCTGCTGGGCCACGGTGTTGTCGGAAGTCACGTCAGGGAGCCTTCGTTCTCGTAGTCAGGTTCAAGGAGTGCAGAGCGGCGGAACAGCAGCGAGTCGAGGGCCACGCGAGTCCCCCGCAGAGTCAGCACGAAGGTAGACAACGCGAGCAGCCCGACATCGCGAGCGATCTCCCAGGGATACTGCGACGCCGCGTCCGGGTTCGCCCCACCGTCGCCGAAGCACCCGCAGTCGATCTTGAGCCCGCTGGCCCAGGCCCACGAGATGCCGAAGATGAAGGCGGCCAGCAGGACCATCGAGAGAAGCGCGGCGCCGCGGGTCATCACGCCCAGCACCAGCGCTGCCCCGAGGACCACCTCGAGCGGGGGCAGTAGGTAGCCGACCGGTTCGACCAACGACGCCGGGAGCAGCTCGTAGGCGCGTACCGACTCGACGCTGGCTGAGGGGTCGGGCAGCTTGATCAGGCCAGCCCAGATCCACACGGCGCCCACCACGAGACGCGCCAAGAGGCCGAGCCACGCTTTCACGCGACCGAGGTTACGGCCCGGCCCTGAGCCGCCGCTGAGAGCCAGCGACGTAGGGTGCCCACCGTGAGCGAACGACTGGTGTGGATCGACTGCGAGATGACCGGGCTCGACCTCGGCGCTGATGCGCTGGTCGAGGTCGCGGCGCTCGTCACCGACTTCGATCTGAACGTGCTGGGCGAGGGGGTCGACATCATCATCAAGCCCCCCGCTGAGGCACTTGACCAAATGATCGACTTCGTCCGCTCGATGCACGAGTCGTCGGGCCTGCTCGACGAGCTGCAGCACGGCGTGACGCTGGCCGAGGCCGAGGCCCAGGTGATGGCCTACATCCGCGAGCACTGCGCCCCCGACAGCCGCCCACCCCTGGCCGGCAACACCGTCTCGACCGATCGGGCGTTCATCGCGCGCGACATGGGCGACCTCGACGCGTTCTTGCACTACCGGATCATCGATGTGTCGTCGGTCAAGGAGCTCTCCCGGCGCTGGTACCCGCGCGCCTACTTCGCGGCCCCGACCAAGCGCGGCAACCACCGTGCGCTGGCCGACATCCAGGAGAGCATCGAAGAGCTGCGGTACTACCGCGACACGGTGTTCGTGCCCGCCCCGGGCCCCGACTCCGCGGCCGCCAAGGTGGCGGCAAAGCGGCACGGTGGAGCGCTGACCGGGTTGGGGCTCGACGTCGAATCGCAACCTGATTCTGAGGGCGGGGCCTGATCCGTCTACACTTCTCACCGGCCCGTCAGCGCGGGTCATGGTGGGTATAGCTCAGCTGGTAGAGCGCCGCCTTGTGGTGGCGGATGTCGCGGGTTCGAGTCCCGTTACTCACCCCAAGAAGAAACCGCCTCTGATCTGCGAAGCGCAGTTCGGAGGCGGTTCACTTTTTGCTCGGCTGTGTTGGGTACCTGTCCGAGGCCTACTTGCGGTGCGGGTCGCGCAGCACTCGGACGCCGGCCCAGGCGGCCAGCGGGATACCGATGAAGATGACGGCTAACAGGATCCAGTCGTTCGTCGACATGGCGCCCCCTAGCCCGCGAACCGGCACTCGAGGCAGTCGGCACACTCATACCGCTGGACCGACAGGTTGTCCTCGAACTCCACCGACCGCAACCGCCAGTCGTGTTCGTGCGTCTTGGCCTCGATGGGCAGCACGCTGGTGCTCACGCGGCTGCCTGCTCGACGTCCGCGCCGGTCTCCATGAGTTCATCGAGGTCGATCAGACCGTGGCGGACGCCCCAGAGGATCGCCTGGCCTCGCGACTCGATGCCGATCTTCCGGTACGTCGAACGGACGTAGGTCTTCACCGAGTTGATCGATACGTGCAGCTGGGTGCAGATGTCGTGGTTGCTGTATCCGGCGGTGATGAGCGTCAGCACCGACATCTCACGCGGGGTCAAGTCGTCCACCGTGGCGAGACAGGCGTATTCGGCGCTCGGGAGGTTGACCTTGACGTTCATCGTTGGACTCCTGGTGGTTGGCAGCGACCCTCCCCGTGGGTCCCGAGAGAGTCATGCCCTCCTGGGCGCCATTCATGCCATCCGTAGGGGTGAAGTTTTGCGGTCACCGTCGCCAGAGGCAGGCTTTCAGTTGTGCTCCTCGGTGAGCTGGTGCCAATCGGTGACGATCGGCGCCAACGTGCCGTCCGCCCAGAGCCCGAGCTGGTCGTGGTGGTGGGGATCGGACGGGTCTCCGGCGGCGCCGGTCGGCACCACCCAGCCTCCGGCGGTGCGGTCGGCGAGGTCCCACACGTAGCGAGCCACCGAGCCTCGGTAGCACTCGTCGGACTGGGCCGGGTACGAACCCGTGCAACGCACACAGTCACTGTCGCCCGACACAGGAAGCAGCGGTAGGTCAGGCGGCGCCAGGCCCATCACCTCGAAGGCGTGCACCGGTGTCGCCACGTGGGTTTCGCCCCAGGTGCGCGGGGTCGTGTCGACGTCGTCCAGCGCCGCTCGAGCCAGAGCGGTGAGGTCGAGCCCTAAGGGCGCGCCTGCCTCGACGAGCATCGGCAGCGCCAAGGCGATGCGCGAAGTCAGGTTGAGCCAGGGTCCGAACAGCAGGTCGTGCTGGTGCGCTGGCTCCGGCTCCACGAAGCCCTCGAACACCGGCTCGGCGGCAATGCGCTGCACCAGCGCGGAGCGCCAGTCGGCGAAACGTGCGGCGGCGTGCGAGTCGGCATCCATGTGCCCGTCGAAATCATCGAACTCACCTGGCACCAGCCCCGTCAGGATCGGCACGGTCGCCAGGTAGGTGTCGTTGTGGAACGCCGCGAAGTCGGCGGCGGTGAGGTCGGTGCGCGTGCCCAGCAGCGCGTGCAGCCGGTCGGCCCGGTAGGGCGGCGCGAACTCGCTGCCGATCGCGTCGCTCTCGGGCCCGCGACGCTCGTTGGCGGTGACCACGTGTCCCGACGGAGGAATGTCGTGGCGAGGCACCGGATGAAGCCACCCCGTCCACGCGTCGTCGTCGCGGGTCGGCACTCGACCAGCAATCCGGTACCGCACAGCCCCGCTCACGTCGGCGATGACCGCGTTGTTGACCGGCTCGACCCAGTGGTCGAGCGCTCGGTCGACGTCGTCGACGGTGCGCGCACGCAGCAACGGCAGCAGCGCTTCGAAGCCGAGGTCTCCGAGCTCGGTGGCCGCATCGCGCAGGCTCAGCCCGGGTTCGAACACCACGCCACGCGTCGTGCGCACGACGTCGACCGACACCGGTTCGGCGTCGCGCACGACGATGGTCTCGGTGCGTCGCTCGACCACGTCGGCAGGCTCGAGCTGCTCGACGCAGATGTCCTGGTAGTCGGCCATCGCGTTGGTGATAGCCCAGGCGACATCGCCGGCATGGGCGAAGTGCTGCACGCCTGGCACCCCGGGAAAGGTGAAGCCGAGCACGTCGAAGGGGTCGTTCGGGTCATCGCACGCCAGGCGGACCTGCATGTAGACGCCTGGCGACTCGATCACCCGGTGCGGGTCTCCACCGATCAACGGTCGGCCGCTCTCGGCCCGTTCTCCACCGATGGCCCAGGCGTTACTTCCACTGGCGACCGGGCCTTCGTGCGACAACAGGTGGGCGTGGGCACCGAGCACAGACTCGGCCAAGCGACGCCAGAGCAGGCTCCCCAGGCCGGCGAAGAGCACGTGCTGGGAATGGAACACAGCCAGCGGCATCCACTCCGGCCACGGCTCGGGCTGGATCCCCAGCGTGGTGAGCTCGTGCCCGTCGCTCCGGAGACCGGCGTTCAGGCCGTCGACGTAGGCGCCGACAAAGCCCCGCGCCTCGTCGCCCAGGGCATCGAACGCGCGACGGGCAGTGGCGGTGAGCATGGTGCGCCGGGCGAACCGGTCCCAGCTGAGCCCGGGCTCACCGAACACCTCGGCGGTGGTGCCGGTGGCCCGACGTCGCTGATACTCCAGCTGCCACGACCGGTCGTGCGCGGTCACCCGACCTTGCGCCGCCGCGAGCTCGAGCACCGAGTCGGCTCGAATGTGCGGAATCCCGAAGGAGTCCCGGTAGCGGCGGCTGGTCACGCGATCAGGCCGGGATGTGACCGAAGTGGCCGCGCTGGAAGTCCTGGTAGGCCTGCATGACCTCGGCCTTGGTGTTCATGACGAACGGCCCAGCCCAGGCGAGCGGCTCGCGGATCGGTCGTCCGCCGACCACGATCACGTCGAGCTGCGGCGAGCGGCTCTCCTGTTGCCCGTCAGCTGCGATCGAGAGGTAGTCGCCGGCGCCAAGGACGGCGGTCTGTCCAGTCTGGATGGGTCGCCCCTCGACACCGACCGTGCCGTGCCCGTTGAGCACGTAGACGAGCGCGTTGAAGTCGACGTCCCAGGGAAGGTCGAGGCGCGCACCCGGCTCGATGGTGGCGTGCACCAGCGACATCGGCGTGAACGTGGAGCCCGGTCCGGCGTTCCCGGCAACGTCGCCCGCGATCACGCGCACCAGGGCGCCGGCGTCGGGGCTGGTCAGCAGGCCGACCTCGCTCGAGCGGATGTCCTGGTACTTCGGCTGGTTCGACTTCGCGTCGCGCGGGAGGTTCACCCACAGCTGGATGCCATGGAACAGGCCCCCTTGGGTGACCATCCACTCCGGTGGAGCCTCGATGTGCAGCAGGCCAGACCCGGCAGTCATCCACTGGGTGTCGCCGTTGGTGATGGTGCCGCCGCCACCGTGCGAGTCCTGGTGGTCGAACGTGCCGTCGATGATGTAGGTGACTGTTTCGAAGCCACGGTGCGGGTGCCACGACGTGCCCTTGGGCTCGCCCGGCGCGTACTCCACCTCACCCATCTGGTCCATCATGATGAACGGGTCGAGCTGAGCGAGCTCGACGCCAGCGAAGGCGCGGCGTACGGGGAAACCCTCACCCTCGAAGCCCTGTGGGGCCGTGGTGACGGACCAGACCGGACGTGGCTGATCGCCGAGACCCGGCTCCTTGAGGCGGTCAAGGACTGTCAGGTCGTCAACGGTGATTGCGGGCATCTGGCCCACCTCCTGTACCTCGGATACTCCCAGCACTCACGGGGAGTCACCAGGTAGAACCTTAGTTGAATCTTTAACATTCCTGCTCCGCGGGACACTCAGTACGGTGAGCGAATGGTCTCGCGCAGCTCGTATGACGTCGTCGTCGTCGGAGGCGGCCACAACGGTTTGGTCTCAGCCGCCTACCTGGCGCGAGCGGGCCTGTCGACACTGGTGCTCGAACGCCTCGACCACACAGGTGGGGCCGCCATCTCGGCCCCGGCGTTCACCGGTCGCCCCACGCGCCTCTCGCGGTACTCCTACCTCGTCTCCCTGATGCCCGAGGCCCTGATGGCCGACCTCGGTCTGGACGTCGCGCTCCGCTCCCGCTCGACGGCGTCCTACACACCGTGGCTCCGCGACGGTCGGGCCGGAGGGCTGTACGTCGAGCGCGTCGAGCGCGAGGCCACCGGCGCGTCGTTTACCGAGCTCACTGGCTCCGACGATGACTACCGATCCTGGCAGTCGTTCTATGCCGAGGTAGGCACCCTCGCGCAGGCGGTCGCCCCCACGCTGCTCACCCCACTACCTGCGGAGCAGTCGATCCGCGACCAGGTCACGTCCCAGATCTGGGACGACATCGTCACCTCTCCCCTCGGCGTCGCCGTGGAGCGACGCTTCGCCGACGACACCGTGCGAGGGGTGGTCGCCACCGACGCCCTGATCGGCACCTTCGCCTCGATGCACGATGAGTCACTGATCCAGAACCGGTGCTTCCTCTACCACCTCATCGGCAACGGGACCGGTGAGTGGCGGGTGCCCGTCGGTGGCATGGGAGCCGTCACCGATGCCCTGGCCAAGGCAGCCGTGCAGGCCGGCGCCGAGATCATCACCGGAGCCGGCGTGAGCGCGATCCGTGCCGATGCCGCCGGACCGGGGGGCGAGGTGACCTACGACTCCGCCTCGGGCCGGCACACCGTCACTGCTCGGTACGTGCTGGCCAACGTGGCGCCCTGGGTGCTGAAGATCCTGCTCGGCGGGGAGGCCGACGCAGCCACCAAGCCCGAGGGGGCTCAGCTCAAGATCAACGTCATGCTCGACCGGCTCCCCCGCCTGCGCTCGGGCGTGGACCCGAAGCTGGCGTTCTCCGGGACCCTGCACCTCGGCGAGGAC
>JBAUWM010000019.1:0-5226 GCA_049583775.1 Nocardioides sp. | reverse complement strand
AACGACTTCCGAGCGAGAACGAGTGGGAGTACGCCGCCCGGGCCGGGTCCTCGACAACGTTTCCCTGGGGCGATGAACTGCAGGCAGATGGCGAACACCTCGCCAACGTCTGGCAAGGAACCTTCCCCGGGTCAAACACGGCAGCCGACGGCTACTCGGGCACCTGCCCGGTCACGGCGTTCCCAGCCAGCGCCTTCGGCACGCACAATATGATCGGCAACGTGTGGGAGTGGACCGCATCTGCTTGGGGTACCGAGCGGGTACTCAAAGGCGGCTCGTATCTGTGCCACGCCTCTTACTGCCGCCGGTACCGGCCGGCAGCCCGAAGTCGCGCCTCCCTCGACAGCTCGATGGGCAATGTCGGATTCCGCTGCGCAGGAGACCTCACATGACCGAAAAGCTCGATGGGCGCACAGCGCGCCGCGACCGCAACACCGAGGCCGTGCTCGACACGGTGCACGACATGTTCGTCGAGGGGAACTTCTCCCCGGCCGTCGAGGAGGTGGCTGCGCGTTCGGGGGTGTCACTGCGATCGGTGTACCGGTACTTCGAAGACACCGAAGAGCTGCTGCGTATGGCGATCGAGCGGCGCATCGCGCTCGTCGACGAGTTTTACGTGTTGCGCAAGCTCGGCGAGGGCACGCTCCAAGCCCGCATCACGGCACTGGTCAACCACCGACTGGTTCTGCACGGCAAGCTGTGGCCGACGGCTCGCGCGGCCGTCCAGCGGGCTCCCTACTCACCGCAGATCGCGGCTCAAGCCACCCGCCGGCGCGAGATGCTCAGCGAGCAGGTGGCGGCCCAGTTCGCGCCAGAGCTCGAGGCCCTCGGAGCATCGCGTGGAGCGGCCATCTCTGCTTGCATCGACGTGCTGTGTGAGTTTGAGGCGATCGAGTTCCTGCGCTCCCAACGCGGACTATCTGTGACTCGCACGCGGGAAGCGATGGTCGCCGGAGTTACGGCCCTGCTCCGCAGCTAGGAGCCTTCGTCGGCACCGATGCCCAGAGCTCCGGGCAAACTAGTGACACATGGCGTGCCACTAGGTTACGGTCGTGTTGCGTGTACGCATCCCGTTGACGACGCGAAGCGCAGTGATCTCATTCCGCCCACGGTCAGGAGCCCCATCGGTGAACCCGGCCAGCAGAGTCGCGGTATCCAGCGTGTCGATCGTGCTGGCACTCACACTCGCCTCGTGTGGATCCCAGCTCGACCCGAGCGCAGTTGCCTTGGCCAATGGGGCGGACGCGGGGCTCCGGGTTGCGGCGCTCTCTGGGCCGTCCACCTCGTCGGATGCCAGCGCCGACATGCCCGCGAGCGATGTCGATGATGGCGCCGGTCCGGATGCACTTGCGGGTGATCCGGTCGCTCCCGCTGACGGTGCCGGCCTCACTCCTGACACCAGCCCCGACGTCGGCACCCAGACCAACGACAACACGAGCATCACTCCGACGGTCGAGGCAGATCCCGCCAGCGAGCAGGCACAAGCGGGCAACTGCGACGGGTTCGACGATTCCCAGCCGGGAGTCACGGCTGACACCATCGTGATCGGCAACGCCAGCGACCTCACCGGTCCGTCCCCCGGACTGTTCCAGTCCGCACTCGACGGCGTGCGCGCCTATGTCGAGTACTTCAACTCCATCTCGGACATCTGCGGACACCAGATCGCGGTGAAGTCCTTCGACAGCCGCACTGACGCGAGCGGCGATCAACAAGCCTACGCCGCAGCCTGCGCTGAAACCTTTGCAGCTGTCGGTTCTGCGTCGGTCTTCGACACCGGGGGCGCAGCGACAGCCGCGAGCTGTGGGATCCCCGACCTTCGTATGGTGTCGTTCTCCCGGCAGCGTCTCGACTGCCGTACCTGCTATTCCGCACAGGTCACGTCACCCGATGCGATTCCCAACGCGGGCATCGACTTCTTCAAGAAGGTGGGCGGCCCCGAGGCGATCAAGTCGACCGCGATCCTCTACATCGATGTCGGTGATCTGAAGGTCAACGCCGAGGCGCGCGCCAAGGCGGTTGAAGCCCGCGGCTACAACGTCACCTACCTCGCCGGGATCGGCGCCTCCGAGTTCAACTACGCCCCGTACGTCCAACAGCTCAAGGACCGCGGCGTCCGCTTCGTCCAGTTCGGCGGCTCAAACGCGTTCGCCGTCCGGATGGCTCAAGCCATGCAGCAGCAGGGTTACAAGCCGGACGTCTTCGTGGTCTTGCCCACGCAGTACAACCAGGCCTACATCGAACAAGGTGGAACCGCTGTCGAGGGCTCCTACGTGCAGCTGGCACAGCAGCCGTTCGGCTCGCCCAACCCAGAGATGCGCCTGTACGAGCAATGGTTGCAACAGGTCAAGCCCGGCAGCGAGCCCACCCCTACGGGCCTCTATGCGTGGTCGGCCGCACGTCTGTTTGCCGACAAGGCGCTCGAGCTTGGCGGAACCTTGACGCGCGACTCGCTGATCGCTGCAGTGGCCAAGGAACGCGCGTGGACCGCTCATGGTTTGCACATTGAGCAGAACGTGGGCGGCAAGGTGACCGGCGAGTGCCAGGCCATCATCCAGCTGCGCGCCGGCGTCTGGCGCCAAGTCTCACCCGGCAAGTACCTCTGCAACGGCTTGACCAAGGTCGGCTGACCTTCTACTCAACCGATCGAGGAGTGGTTCATGTGAACATCATGGACATCGCCGACGAGCTCTGGACCGGGGCTCGACGGATCGAGGACACCCACCCGTTCTCTCTGTTCGGCGATGCCGAGGAAGTGGCCGACGGCGTCGCCTTCGTGCCCTCGTTCGCCAACGTGTCGGCACTCGCGACCGGAGAATCGATCGTCCTCGTCGATACGGGGAGCCCGCCCCTCGCGACCCACGTGCACGCCACGGTGCGGGCGTGGAACTCGACCAGGCTCGACACAGCCGTCTTCAGCCACGGGCACATCGATCACGTGTTCGGTGTGGCGCCGTTCGAAGAGGAGGCAGCGAGCAGGGGTTGGGCTCCGCCTCGCGTGGTCGGGCACGAGGCCATGCCGGCCAGGTTCGACCGTTATCAGCTGACTGCCGGTTACAACGAGGTCATCAACCAGCGTCAGTTCGCGATGCCGGATCTGGTGTGGCCTCGTGAGTACCGCTATCCCGACCTGACCTACCGCGATTCGCTTTCGCTCACGATCGACGGGCTCCACCTGCAGCTGACACACGCAAAGGGCGAGACCGACGACCACACCTACACCTGGATCGCCGAGCGCAAGGTGCTGTGCTGCGGCGACCTGTTCATCTGGGCCTCCCCCAACGCGGGCAATCCCCAAAAGGTGCAGCGCTTCCCGATCGAGTGGGCGCGGGCTTTGCGCGACATGGCCGATCTTGGTGCCGAGCTGCTGCTACCTGGGCACGGCGTCCCGATCGCCGGAGCTGATCGCATCCGCCTGGCCCTCACCGAGAGCGCAGAGCTGCTCGAGCACCTGCACGACGAGACAGTCGCGATGATGAACAACGGCGCCCGCTTGGACGAGATCGTCCATTCCGTCACCGCACCGCCGCATCTACTCGACAGGCCTTACCTGCGTCCCGTTTACGACGAGCCAGAGTTCGTGGTGCGCAATGTGTGGCGTCTGTATGGCGGCTGGTGGGACGGCGACCCCGCTCACCTCAAGCCCGCACCCGCGTCGAGTCTGGCCACCGAGCTGGCCCAGCTGGCTGGTGGCGCTCAGACCCTCGCCGATCGAGCCCTCGCTCTCCTGGCATCTGGTGACAGGCGGCTGGCGGGTCATCTCGCTGAGCTCGCATCTCAAGCCGCCCCTACGGATCGCGGAATCCAGCGTGCACGAGCAACTGTCTTCCAAGCTCGAGCAGACATCGAGGCATCAACCATGGCTCAAGGGGTCTTTTCGTGGGCTGCCCGCGAGGCTGAGGCGCGCTCGGGTTCCGACGACTGACGCCGCCCGAGCCCGCGACCGTCAGTCCAGGTAGTCGCGCAAGACCTGCGAGCGCGACGGGTGCCGCAACTTCGACATGGTCTTGGACTCGATCTGGCGAATCCGCTCACGCGTGACGCCGTAGACCTTGCCGATCTCGTCAAGAGTCTTCGGCTGACCGTCGGTCAGGCCGAAGCGCATGCTGACCACGCCAGCCTCGCGCTCGGAGAGCGTGTCGAGGACCGCGTGCAACTGCTCTTGGAGCAAGGTGAACGACACAGCATCGGCCGGGACGATTGCCTCGGAGTCCTCGATGAGGTCACCGAACTCGGAGTCGCCGTCCTCGCCGAGGGGCGTGTGCAGGGAGATCGGCTCACGACCGTACTTCTGGACCTCGATGACCTTTTCGGGGGTCATGTCGAGCTCCTTGGCGAGCTCTTCGGGCGTGGGCTCGCGGCCCAAGTCCTGGAGCATCTGCCGCTGAACGCGAGCGAGCTTGTTGATGACCTCGACCATGTGCACGGGGATCCGGATCGTGCGGGCCTGGTCGGCCATGGCGCGGGTGAGGGCCTGACGGATCCACCACGTGGCGTAGGTGGAGAACTTGTAGCCCTTGGTGTAGTCGAACTTCTCGACCGCACGGATCAGGCCGAGGTTGCCCTCCTGGATCAGGTCGAGGAAGAGCATGCCGCGACCGGTGTAGCGCTTCGCGAGCGACACCACCAGACGCAGGTTGGCCTCGAGCAGGTGGTTCTTGGCGCGGCGGCCGTCCTCGGCGATCCACTCGAGCTCCTCGAGCAGCTTCGCGCTGATCTTGCCGCCCTTGGCGAGCTTCTCGTCGGAGAACAGGCCGGCCTCGATCCGCTTGGCGAGCTCGACCTCCATCTCGGCGTTGAGGAGCGGCACCTTGCCGATCTGCTTGAGGTAGTCCTTGACCGGGTCGGCGGTCGCACCGGCGACCATGACCTGCTGGGCCGGCTCGTCGGTCTCGTCGGACGTGGAGACCACGAACGTCGAGGTCGAGGTCGCCTCCTCCTCGTCGGCCTTGATGCTCGGGTCGGTCTTGACGTCCTTCTCGAACTGCTCGTCGGGCACGTCCGGGAGGACCTTCTTGCCGTCAGGCCCCACGACCACGGCCGGAGCAGCCTTCTTGGCGGCGGCCTTCGTGGCCGGAGCGGCCTTCTTCGCGGCGGCCTTGGTGGCCGGAGCCTTCTTCGCCGGCGCGGCCTTCTTGGCGGCGGGCTTCTCCTCGGCGGGCTTCTCGGCCGTCTTCTTGGCCGGAACCTTCTTCGCCGGAGCCTTCGCGGTCGCGGTCGCCTTCTTCG
>JBAUWM010000018.1:0-13514 GCA_049583775.1 Nocardioides sp. | reverse complement strand
CGGTGAAGCCGTGCGGGCGTGGGGGCGGCTCGGCTACCCGCGCCGCGCGCTGCGGCTGCACGCCACGGCGGTGGCGATCTGCGTCGACCATGGCGGTGTCGTGCCGGCCGACTACGACGACCTCATTGCGCTGCCCGGCGTGGGCGACTACACGGCCGCGGCGATCGCCACCTTTGCCTTCGGTCGACGGCACGTCGTGCTCGATACCAACGTGCGTCGAGTGTTTGCACGGGCCGTGAGCGGGGCGGAGTTCCCCGCGCCATCGGTGACTCGACTCGAGCGTGAGGTCGCGGCGCAACTGCTTCCTCCTGATGCACCCACGGCCGCCGCCTGGTCGATCGCGGTGATGGAGCTGGGCGCCTTGGTGTGCACGGCGAGCGCTCCCCGGTGCAGCACGTGTCCGATTCAGACGCAGTGCTCGTGGTTGGCCGCCGGGCAGCCGGCGCACTCCGGTCCCGCCCGCCGAGGGCAAGCCTGGGCTGGCACCGACCGGCAATGCCGCGGGCGACTCCTGGCCGTGCTGCGCGACAGTGAGGGCGCCGTCGACCAAAAGCGGTTGGACGCGGTGTGGCCAGACGTGGCGCAGCGCACCCGGTGCTTGTCCAGCCTCATCGAGGACGCGCTCGTAGCCAGGGTCGGACCGACGACCTACGCCTTGCCCTGATCTTCAGCTGCAGCAGCCTGCTCAGCTCGGCTGCCAGCCGCCGCGGCCAACACGTCGTCGGCAAGGGCCCACGCGGACGCGGCCACGTCGGCAAGCGAGCGATCGCGCTCGCCGAGCCGTGCCAGCGCGGCGTCGAGCACCCGCTTCTGGTCGCGCGCGGTGCGGCCGGTGTGGAACGGCCACTTGTTCGCCGGTTGCACCGACGCGATCACCGCGCCCAACGCGGCGCCACGCTCGACGCCCAGCAGTTCGGGCCGATGCCCCCCCGTGAGCGGGTCGATCTCCTCAAGCACGTCGGCCTCCAGCAACGCGGCGAAGTCGTCCTGCGTGGTCTCGCGGTAGATCTCCAGGAAGCGAGCGCGGGCCTTACGGGGCGAGCTCCCGGCGTCGATGACCTCTTGAACTGCTGCGGCTACCGGTTCGCGGCCGGGGCGAAAGCTCACCTTGCCGCCGGACGTGAGGATGTTCGTCCACTTGCGCGCGAACTCTTCCCCCGACCACGACTCGTAGTGCAGCAACTGTGCCCCGCCATCGTGGGTCGACACCGGCTCTTGGCGCACGTCGTGCACCGCGTGCAGCGTCAGCCACCGGTCGAGGCCGGGCCTGATGCCCGACTTGCCGTCGACGTGACCGTGGAAGTAGCTGCCGTTGTGGGGCGCGTCGATCACGCCGGCGGCGTGCAGGCTTTCGAGCTCGTGAGCCGCAAGCAGCCGCTTGAAGTGAGTGACGCGCTCCTTGGGCCACGACTCCTGACTCACTGCCTCCAGCGGCCGGGCTCGCACCCCCACCACGTCGGCGGAAAGCGACGAGAGGGCAGCGCGGTCGAGCACTAGGCACTCGTCGGCGTCGATGTGGAAGACCCACTCCGCCCACGCGAAGGGTGCCAGCACCACCTTGGCGACGTTCGCGTTGATCCGTTGCCGGGCATTGAGCTGCAACGGACGTTTGCCGTGCCACCACTCCTCGCCGGTCGCGACGGCCGTGACGTGCGGGTGACGGTTGAGCCTGGCCGCGAGCTTGGTATCGCCGTCGTCGACAAAGATCACTAGGTGATCGACGCCACCGGCAAGGTTGCGCGCCACGAACTGCTCCAGGTTGCTGAGCGAGTCCTTGACCGTGGACGCGGTGAGGATCATGCCCCGAAAACTACGCTGACCCGTCCCCTGCAGGAGACGGGTCAGCGTGGAGATGGACTCAGCCTGCGGTGGCCTCGCCCTCGGACGGGCCGGAGCCGGTGTCCTTCGGGATGTCGACCGGACCGTCCTCGACGCCGAGCTCGGCGGCACCGCCACCCACCTCCGCAGTCTCGAACGGCGGCACGTCAGGCAGCTCGGCGACTTTCTGGCCCTCAAAGGTGAAGGTGGCACTCGGCCCCTCGCCCTCGACGCCGACCAGCACGATCTGACCGGGGCCGACCTCGCCGAAGAGCATCTTCTCCGCGAGCACGTCCTCGATCTCGCGCTGGATCGTGCGGCGCAGCGGTCGGGCACCGAGCACCGGGTCGAACCCGCGCTCGGCCAGGAGGTTCTTCGCCGCCTGGGTCAGCTCGAGACGCATGTCGCGATCGCGCATCCGCAACTCGACCGACTCGACCATGTTGTCGACCATGTGCACGATCTGCTCTTGCGTCAGCGGCGGGAAGACGATGATCTCGTCGACCCGGTTCAGGAACTCGGGCCGGAAGTGCTGCTTGAGCTCGTCCTGGACCTTGTTCTTCATCCGCTCGTACGAGCCGGCAGCGTCACCACTCTGGTTGAACCCGAGGTGCACCGATTTCGCGATGTCACGCGTTCCCAGGTTCGTGGTCATGATGATGACGGTGTTCTTGAAGTCGACCACCCGACCCTGCGAGTCGGTCAGGCGACCGTCCTCGAGGATCTGCAGCAGGCTGTTGAAAATATCGGGGTGGGCCTTCTCGACCTCGTCGAAGAGCACCACCGAGAACGGCTTGCGGCGCACCTTCTCGGTGAGCTGACCGCCCTCTTCGTAGCCGACGTAGCCAGGAGGCGAACCGAAGAGCCGCGAGACGGTGTGCTTCTCGCTGAACTCCGACATGTCGAGCTGGATGAGGGAGTCCTCGTCGCCGAACAGGAAGTCAGCGAGCGTCTTGGACAGCCAGGTCTTTCCGACACCCGAGGGGCCAGCGAAGATGAACGAACCGCCGGGACGCTTCGGGTCCTTGAGGCCTGCTCGCGTGCGACGGATCGCCCGGGAGAGCGCCTTGACGGCTTCTTCTTGACCGATGACGCGCTTGTGCAGCTCGTCCTCCATCTTGAGCAGTCGGGTCGACTCCTCCTCGGAGAGCTTGACGATCGGAATGCCCGTCGCCACGGCGAGCACTTCGGCGATGAGCTCTTCGTCGACCTCGGCAACCTCGTCCATGTCGCCGGCGCGCCACTGCTTCTCACGCTCCGACTTCTTGAGCATGAGCTGCTTCTCCTCGTCACGCAGGCGAGCAGCAGCCTCGAAGTCCTGACCGTCGATCGCGCCTTCCTTGCGTGCGCGGACGTCGGCGATCTTGTCGTCGAACTCGCGCAGGTCGGCGGGCTGCGTCATCCGGCGGATCCGCAGGCGGGAACCAGCCTCGTCGATCAGGTCGATCGCCTTGTCGGGCAGGAATCGGTCGGAGATGTAGCGGTCGGCCAGCGTGGCCGCGCTGACGAGCGCCTCGTCGGTGATGGTCACCCGGTGGTGGGCCTCGTAACGGTCGCGCAGGCCCTTGAGCATCTCGATGGTGTGCGCGATGGTCGGCTCGGCCACCTGGATCGGCTGGAAGCGACGCTCGAGCGCGGCGTCCTTCTCGAGGTACTTGCGGTACTCGTCGAGCGTGGTGGCACCGATGGTCTGCAGCTCACCCCGGGCCAGCATCGGCTTGAGGATGCTGGCTGCGTCGATGGCGCCTTCGGCCGCACCAGCACCGACGAGCGTGTGGATCTCGTCGATGAACAGCACGATGTCGCCGCGGGTACGGATCTCCTTGAGCACCTTCTTCAGGCGCTCCTCGAAGTCACCGCGGTAGCGGCTACCGGCCACCAGCGCGCCGAGGTCGAGGGTGTAGATCTGCTTGTCCTTCAGCGTCTCGGGCACATTGCCCTTGACGATGTCCTGGGCCAAGCCGGCCACGATCGTGGTCTTTCCGACGCCGGGCTCACCGATGAGAACCGGGTTGTTCTTGGTGCGGCGCGAGAGGATCTGCATGACCCGCTCGACTTCCTTCTCCCGCCCGATCACCGGGTCGAGCTTGCCTTCGCGAGCGTCCTGGGTGAGGTTCTGCCCGAACTGGTCGAGCACCAGTGACGACGACGGAGCGTCGCCGGATCCTTGGGCAGCTGCAGCCGCGGTCGACTCCTTGCCCTGGAAGCCGGAGAGCAGCTGAATGACCTGCTGGCGCACCCGGTTGAGGTCGGCGCCCAGCTTCTGCAGCACTTGGGCCGCGACGCCCTCGCCCTCGCGGATCAGCCCGAGCAGGATGTGCTCGGTGCCGATGTAGGAGTGGCCGAGCTGTAGCGCCTCGCGCAGGGACAGCTCGAGCACCTTCTTGGCGCGCGGCGTGAACGGGATGTGCCCGCTCGGCGCCTGCTGGCCCTGGCCGATGATCTCCTCCACCTGGGCGCGGACCGCCTCCAAGGAGATGTCGAGGCTCTCGAGCGCCTTGGCCGCGACACCCTCGCCCTCGTGGATGAGGCCGAGCAAGATGTGCTCGGTGCCGATGTAGTTGTGGGAGAGCATGCGGGCCTCTTCTTGGGCCAGCACGACCACCCGGCGAGCTCGGTCGGTAAACCGCTCGAACATGTGCGTCTCCTCTGCGTACGTGGAGTCCCGTCCCCACCTGGGTGGAGGGAGGGGTACGGGTTCTACAACCCCACGTGCAGCCTACGCGTTCCCGGAAGCGCGGAAAGGCCGTCCGCTCACAGCGAACAGTGCAGGCGCCACCGCGCTGACGTCAGTTGGCGGCGTCGAACGCGTCGCGGACCTCGCCCGGGATCCGACCGCGGTCGGGGACCGTGAAACCGTTCGACCGTGCCCAGTCGCGCACCTCGCGCGCGCTCGGGCCCGTGTCGGACGACGCAGCCTTGCGGCGGCGGGTGCCGGTGACCTTGCGAGCGTTGCCGACATAGCCGGCCATCGCCTCGCGCAGCGAGGTGGCATGGGCGTCGTTGAGGTCGATCTCGTAGGACGCGCCGTCGAGCCCGAAGCTCACGGTCTCGGTCGCCTCAGAGCCGTCTAGGTCGTCCACGAGAATGATGCTGACCTTCTGTGCCATTTATTTCACATTCCTCTCAAAAATGGTTGAGCGTTGAAGTCGAGGAATTGATTATTGCAAACAAGACGCAGCGAAACAATTCACCGAGCCGAGGGCGGAAGATTGCGTTGGAATACCAGCTCAAGCCCGCGCAAAGTGAGCCACGGATCAGTGTCGGTAAAGCACTCACACTCTGCGATCACCAAATCGGCCAGATATCCGGTGGCAATCACCCGAACCTCGTCGACCTCGACACCCAGCTCGTCGATCATCCGCTCGACGATCCCTTCAACTTGCGCGGCCACTCCGAAGACCATCCCGGACTGCAACGCCTCCACCGTGTTCTTTGCGATCACCGTGCGTGGACGGACGATCTCGACCTGGCGCAGCTGCGCGCCGCGTCGTCCGAGGGCTTCGAGCGATATCTCGATTCCGGGGGCAATGGCGCCGCCGATGTAGTGACCCGCCGAATTCACGACGTCGAAAGTCGTGGCCGTGCCACCGAAGTCGACGATGATGGCCGGACCACCGTAAAGGGTCGCCGCGGCCAACGAATTGACGATTCGATCTGTTCCCACTTCACGCGGATTGTCGGTCAACACCGATATCCCGGTGCGCACACCCGGCGCCACCACGAGATGCGGCAGGTCTGCAAAGTGGCGGTCGAGCATTTCCCGCGAGGCCTGGGTGACGGCTGGCACGGTCGAGCACACCGCTATGCCGTCGATCTCGGTCATGTGCCGGGCCAGGAGGCCGCGCAGCAGCACCGCCCACTCGTCGGCAGTCCGATGCAGGTCGGTGGAGACCCGCCAGTGGCGCGACACCACCCCCTCGGCGATGAGGCCCATCACGGTGTGGGCGTTGCCGACGTCGACGGCGAGCAGCGACACGACTCAGCCCTCGACCAGGTCGAGCCCGAGGTCGAACACGTTCACCGAGTGGGTGAGCGCCCCGACCGAGATGAAGTCGACGCCGGTCAGCGCGACCTCCCGCGCCCGCTCGAGGGTGAGCCCGCCGGAGGCTTCCAAGACAGCTCGACCGTCGGTGATCCGGACCGCTTCAGCCATCAGCTCAGGGCCCATGTTGTCGAGCAGGATCTCGGTGCACCCGGCCTCGAGCAGCTCGTGCAGCTGGTCGAGGTCGGTCACCTCGACCTCCACGCGCAGGCCGGGGAAAGTCTCGCGCACGGCGTCGAACGCGGGCACCACTCCCCCGGCGGCCACGACGTGGTTGTCCTTGACCATGGCTCGGTCGGCGAGACTGAAGCGATGGTTGACGCCGCCACCGCAGCGCACGGCGTACTTCTGGAGCGCGCGCATGCCGGGCAGCGTCTTGCGGGTGTCGAGCACCCGAGCCTTCGTGCCCTCGAGTGCTGCCACCCAGTGCGACGTGGCGGTGGCTACTCCCGAGAGGTGAGAGGCGAAGTTCAGGGCGGTGCGCTCGGCGGTCAGCAGGCCCTGGGCGGGGCCGGACACCCGCATGACGACGTCGCCGGGGGCGACTCTGCTGCCGTCGACCAGTCGCTCGGTGATCGTGACGTCGTCACCCAGCACGATCTCGAACACGAGAGCGGCCACCCCCAGCCCGGCGACCACGCCGGCTTCACGGGCTGCGAAGACCCCCTCAGCCCGGGCGTCGCTGGCAATAGTGGCAGTAGATGTCACGTCAACGGCGTCGCCAGGAACGTCTTCTTGCAGCGCGCGCATGATGTGGTCGACGATCTCGTCGACCGGAAGGCCGGCCGCGGCGAGCTCGTCGTGGAGGGCGTGGCTCTTGCTCACATGGAACTTCACGCGGGCACCCCGTCAGTAGGCGGTGCCGCCACGAAGCTGACCTCGGCGACGCCGTTATCCATGCGGGTCTCGAAGTGTCCGGCCCAAGTGGCGTCGTCGCGCTCGGGGAAGTCGTCGCGCCAGTGGGAGCCGCGCGTCTCCTCGCGGTGTCGGGCTGCCTCCGCGAGCGCAGCCGCGATGGTGATCAGGTTGGTGGTCTCCCAGGCGGCGAGATCGACGATGTCGGCGGTGTGGGTGCTCAGCTTGTCGATAAGCGCGCCCGCCTCCTCGAGCCCGACAGCGTTGCGCAGCACGCCGACCCGCGAGCTCATCACGTGTTGCAGCTCGCCGCGCACCTCGGCGGAGACCAGGCCAGCCGTGCGCGCGTCGTCGACGGGCTCGGCCCACGGTCGAAGCTCGTTTGGCAGCACGGCAGCGATCCGACGCGAGAAGACGAGCCCTTCGAGCAGGGAGTTGGATGCGAGCCGGTTGGCGCCGTGCACGCCAGAGCAGGCCACCTCGCCGGTGGCGTAGAGACCGGGAACGTCGGAGCGTCCGAACAGGTCGGTGCGAACCCCGCCCGAGGCGTAGTGGCAGGCAGGAGCGACCGGGATCAGGTCGGTCAGCGGGTCGACGCCATGCGAGCGGCAGACGCCGAGGATGGTCGGGAAGCGACGCTGCCACAGCTCAGCGCCGAGGTGCCGCGCGTCCAGCCACATGTGCTCGTGGCCGGTGTCGAGCATCCGGCGCATGATCGCCTTCGCCACGACGTCGCGCGGTGCGAGGTCGGCGAGCTCGTGCACTCCCTGCATGAAGCGGTTGCCTTCGAAGTCGACCAGAAAGGCGCCCTCGCCGCGGACGGCCTCGGAGATCAACGGCTGCTGGCCGTGCGAGTCAGGACCGAGGTACATGACCGTGGGGTGGAACTGCACGAACTCGAGGTCGCGCAGGGTGGCTCCCGCTCGAAGCGCCACGGCCATGCCGTCGCCCGTGGACACCTCGGGGTTGGTGGTCTGCGAGAACACCTGCCCGAGCCCGCCGCTGGCCAGCACCACGGCGCGGCAGCGCACGGCGCCGACGCCGTCGCGCTGTCCCTCGCCCATCACGTGCAGGGTCACGCCGGCTACGCCGCCATCGGCTGCCAGCATCAGGTCGACGGCCAGCGCGTGCTTGATGACCTCGATCTCGGGCGCCGCGCCCACGGCGGCGACGAGGGCGCGCTGGATCTCGGCCCCGGTGGCGTCTCCGCCGGCGTGCGCGATCCGGTCGCGGTGGTGTCCACCCTCGCGGGTCAGCGAGATCTCGCCCGACGCGTCGTGGTCGAACATCGCGCCCAGGGCAATCAGCTCGCGAACCGCTTCAGGGCCTTCGTCGACCAGCACCCGGACGGCATCTGCGTCACAGGCGCCGGCGCCCGCGACCAGGGTGTCGACTGCGTGTTCCTCTGATGAGTCGCCAGGCCCGAGCGCGGCGGCGATACCGCCTTGAGCCCACTGGGTCGAGCCGGCCGCGATCTGGTCCTTGGTGACGACCAGGACCTTGTCGACGTGGTCGGTCAACCGCAGCGCAGCAGTCAGCCCGGCGATGCCGGAGCCGATGATCACCACGTCGGCCTCGGTGGTCCAGCCCGGCTCCGGGGCGCCGAGGCGCCCGGGCACACGACGGACGGCGGAGGGCATCGGCGCAGACTATCCGGGCAGCTCAGCGAGCCACGACGTCGCCGCGGACCAGTCCCGGGCCGTTGAACGTCTCGGCCGGGTCGAAGCCGGTGGCCATGATCTTGTTGTCGGCGTCGACGAAGACGACGTGCGGCTGGAACTCCTTGGCCTCGGCGGTCTCCATCTGCCCGTAGGCGATCAAGATCACGAGGTCGCCGGGGTGCACCAGGCGGGCTGCCGCGCCGTTGATGCCGATCACGCCGCTGCCGCGCTCGCCAGCGATCGTGTAGGTCTCGAGCCTGGCCCCGTTGGTGATGTCGACGATGTGCACGAGCTCGCCAGCCAAAAGGTCGGCGGCGTCGAGGAGGTCCTCGTCGACGGTCACCGAACCCACGTAGTGCAGGTCGGCCTGCGTCACGGTGGCGCGGTGGATCTTGCTCTTCATCATGGTGCGGAGCATCAGTGGTCTCCTCCGAGCGTCAGGGGCAGGTTGTCGATGAGGCGGGTGGTGCCGATCCGGGCAGCGATGAGCACCCGGCCCTCTGAGCCGGGGGCGAGGTCGGTGTCGCCCTCAGTCAGGTCGTGCAGGTCAGGCGTGGTGATCGCGAGGTACTCCAGGTCGACTCCCATCGCCTCGCGCAGCTCGGCTCGGGCGGCGTCCAGGGCGGCGTCGACCCCGTGCACGGCTGCCAGCTGAGCTGCGCGCAGCGTGCGGTTCAGCGCCACTGCCTGGTGCCGTTGCTCGGGGTCGAGGTAGCGGTTGCGGCTCGACAGCGCCAACCCGTCGGGCTCACGCTCGGTCTCGGCACCGACGACGTCGGCACCCAGACACAGGTCGGCGACCATCCGTCGGATCAGCACCAACTGTTGGTAGTCCTTCTGACCGAACACCGCGACGTCGGGCCGCACCAGGCCGAGCAGCTTCGCCACGACGGTGAGCACCCCGCGGAAGTGACCCGGACGCGAACGACCCTCGAGGACGTCGGCCAGCGAGCCCGGCTCGACCGTCACGGCGTCCGTCGTGGTGGAGGTGGGCACCCCGCCGGGGTAGACCTCGTCGACCGACGGCACGAAGACCACGTCGACGCTCTCGCGTTCGCACACCTTGAGGTCGACGTCGAGCGAGCGCGGGTAGCGGTCGAGGTCTTCGCCGGCACCGAACTGCAGCGGGTTCACGAAGATCGAGACCACCAAGGGGCCATCACCGATCTCGCCTCGCGCGACCTTCATCAGGCTGGCGTGCCCGTTGTGCAGCGCCCCCATCGTGGGCACGAAGCCGACGCGCTCACCGGCGCGACGACGCGCGTCCAGGACCTCGGCCAGCTCGGCCCGCGTGTGGGCGAGGACCGGACGGCTCACGCGTTGCGCCAGACGCGGCTCGGTGCGACGGCCACGGCCGCCTCGTCGAGCACCTCGCTGATCTTGAGTGCCCGAATCGGCACCAGCCGGCCATCGGTGACCGCCCGACCCAGGGTGGCGCGAGCCAGGGCGAGGTAGCTGGGCATGGTGGTCGGGGCCTGCGCTGCGATGTCGGTGAGGTGAGCGCGCACCGTGTTGACGTCGCCGCGCACGATCGGGCCGGTCAGGGCGGCGTCGCCGTGCTCGAGGGCGTTGTCCAGGGCCGCGGTGAGCAGCGGCCGCAACGTGGCGGCTGGGTCGTCGGCACCGGCTGCTGCGAGCAGCTCCATCGCCTCGGTGACCAGGGTGACGAGGTGGTTGGCCCCGTGGGCCAGGCCCGCGTGGTAGAGCGAACGACGGGTCTCGGGCACCCACATCGGGCGCCCCCCGAAGTCGGCCACCATCTCAGCGGCGACGTCGCGCTCCTCCGGCTCGGCGGTCAGCCCGAAGACACACCCTCCGAGACGCTCGAGGTCGACGTCGGTGCCGGTGAACGTCATGGCCGGATGCAGCGCAACAGGTCGCGCGCCCAGGGCGATCGCCGGCGCGAGCACGGCAAGACCGTGTCGACCCGACGTGTGCACCACGAGCTGGCCTTCGTGGATGGCGCCGCTGTCGGCCAGCACACTGACGACGTTCCCGAGCATGTCGTCAGGCACGGTGAGCAGCAGCAGGTCGCACCCGCGCGCGACGGCGCTCGGCTTCAGGTTCGGCACCCCTGGCAGCAGGGCGTCGATGCGTCGACGCGAGGCGTCGGACTCACCGGCGGCGGCGACGATCTCGTGGCCAGCAGCTCGCAGGGCAGCCGCCAGTACGGCGCCAACGCGGCCAGCGCCGACCACGCCGACTCGGTAACGACCGGTGGGCGTGGTGGTGGCAGGGGTGTACGTCATGGATGTGAACCTCACGTTTCAGTCCCTCCGACCACCCGCTCCCGTGGTGCAGGAGGCGAGCCGGTGTGGGTACCAGACACTGATTCACCGCCGAATCTACGCGGGATGCTTCCGAGATGTAACTGTTCCGTGACGTGATCCACTCCACACACGCAGATCGGGCAGCGGTCAGCGCTGGTCGTCGGAGGCGACGACGGTGCCCACCTCGAGCGGACGGGGGGCTCGCGGCAGCCACTCACGCGTCACGTGGTCGACGATATGCATGCCGTCCGGGGCATGGATCTCGTGCACGCCGGGGAGCACGGTGCCCTCCTGCAGGGCGTTGAAGACCGCCCACTCGCGGCGTTTGCGCTTGTTGCGGTAGCTGGTGGCGAACGACGCCGGGTCGGTCCAGTGCGCGAACTCGTCGCCGTCGAGGTACTTCAGCTCGACGCACAAGCCGTGTGGCAGCCCGATCGAGCGCACGGAGGCGGGCGTCGTGCGCACCTCCCACTCGAAGGCCTTGGTGAACACGAAGTCCGGTCCGATCGGAAAGCCCCACTCCTCGGCGTTGCGCAGCCCGAGGTCGAGGTAGCCGTGGCTGGTGCCGTCGAGATACAGGCCGTGGCGGGGCACTCGGATGATCGACTGGACGCCACCGACCTGCCAGGCGAGGTCGCCCAGCGACGTCTCGCCCTCGGTGGTCAGCACCATGTCGCCGTCCCACTTGAAGGAGTAGCGGGTGCCGACCTGGGCGAAGCACCAGTTGTAGAAGTACGACAGCGAGTGCACCGACAGCTCGTGAACCGCAAGGTGCTCGGCTCCGGCGCGGGCCACCTGGAACGGGTAGGACGTGAGGGTCAGCTTGTCGGCGAACCCGGCGGCTCGCGCGGTCTCGGTGACGATCTCGGGCGTGCCGTCGGTGGAGCCGTTGTCGACCACGAGCACGTGGTCCATGGAGCGCAGCAGGGGCGGGAGCACGAACGGCAGCGACGGCGCCTCGTCCTTGACGCGGAGCACGGCCGTGCTGCCCGCGCGCAAACCGACCGGCCGAGCCCAGGGCCAGGTGATGTCGAACTCGGCGTGGCCCTCGAGGTTGCGGATGCCGGTGGTGCCGGCGTGCGCGGTCATCGCCGCTCCTTGCCCGCCATCTTGCGCAGGCCCCGACGCACCGGCGCCGGGACCGCTGCCCGGAGCCCGTGGGGCACCTTGTCAGCTGCGTGAGCTGGGGCCGGCTCTGGGCCGCCAGCACCGCCGCCGCTCTTTCCTTGCTTGCGCAGCACCTGCTCGGCGGCGACCACCGAGGAGCGCGAGATCGCCTCCGACTCGGCGTACAGATCGGTGTAGGCCTCGCGAAGCTGGTCGAGGGTGGCGTGCGCCTCGACGGTGTCGCCGCCGGGCTCGGCCAGCTTGTTGAGCTCGTTCCAGGTTTCGGCGGTCAGCTCGTGCAGGCGGGTCGGAAGGCCGAGGTCGTCGAGGCTCTGGGTCATTCGGCGCAGCGACGGGTCGACGAACCGGTGGCCGTCGCGGATCTGCTCGCTGTTGGCGTGCAGGACGTGCTGCAGCTGCAGCTGCTCGCCCACCTGCATCGTGGTCTTGGTCCAGTCGTCGAGCAGGTCGGCGTACCGCACGAAGACTCGTCCTCCGTCGGCGACCGACTCGCGGGTGCCCCGTTCGGTGTGCAGCAGCATGTTGAGCCAGGACGCCGCGAGGTGGGCCGAGCCGAGCTTGTTGGCGTAGTAGGTCTGTTTCGAGCCGACGACCTCCGCCGGGGGGCGCAGCATCGTGGCGAACACCGGCGTCGCGCCGCTGCGGATAGCCGCCACCCGCCACAGGGCCAGGAACCAACTCAGCCGCGGGTCCTTGACGACCAGCTCAGGGCTCACGTCGAAGTGCCCGTCCAGCCACGTGGCGGTGGCGATTCGCTCGGATTCGCGGGTGCTGATCCGGCCGGTCTCGAACCACGCCTCGGGGCGCGAGTCGGAGACCTGCACGACGGCCTCCTTGAGCAGGCGGTCGTGGTGGTCGACCACCCACTGCGGCTCGCTGAAGCCCTTGGGATTCGTGGCGTCGGCAGCGACCTCGGGCTTGGGCACGTGGAGTCCGAGGATCTGCATCAACCCGGCCATGGTGCTGGTGCCACTGCGGCCGGCTCCAGCCACGAACAGCACCTTGCGCGGGTACTCGGAGGGGTCGACGGCACCGGCAACAACGACAGGGTCACTCACGAGGGGGCAGCCTATCGGCCGAGCCGCACGGATACCGTGCGCGCATGAGGCTGCGGCGCGGTGACCCACTCGTCAGTGTGGTGGTGCCCGTGTACAACGTGGCCGACTACCTGCCTGCCACGCTCGACAGCCTGCTGGACCAGCGCCACGAGAACCTCGACATCGTGGTGGTCGACGACGGATCGACCGACGAGTCGGGCACGATCGCTGACGCCTATGCGGCGCGCGAGGACCGCGTGCGCGTCGTCCACACGGCCAACCGCGGCCTCGGCGCGGCTCGCAACGAGGGGCTGCGACACGTCAGCGGCAGCGTCCTGGCCTTCGCCGACTCTGATGACGTGGTGCCACCCGACGCCTACGCCGTGCTGCTCAAGCAGATGCGCCGCACGGGCGCCGACCTCGTGACCGGGTCGATAGTGTGGTGGTACCCCGAGACCGACACGGGGACGGAGCGCCTGGTCGAGCCGCCGTGGATGAAGCGGCTGCACCAGACCAGGTCTGCCGTCATGATCGAGCAGCACCCCGAGCTGCTCGGCGACGTGTTCGCCTGGAACAAGCTCTATCGGCGTGACTTCTGGGACGACCAGCGCCTGAGCTGGGTCGAGGACACCCGCTACGAGGACCAGCCCACCACCACCCAGGCCTTCCTGCGAGCTCGTCGGATCGGCGTCGTGCCCGA
>JBAUWM010000017.1:0-2495 GCA_049583775.1 Nocardioides sp. | reverse complement strand
GGCTGGAGGGCTGCACCCGGCCGGGCGACGCGCGGTCGCCTTCTTCGGGGTCCGGGGTGTGGGCAGCCTCTTCTACCTGGCCTGGGCGGCCGGCGAGACCGACCTCGCCGACCTCGCCTGGTTGTGGAGCACCGTCACCTTCACCGTCGCCCTCTCGGTAGTGGTGCACGGGGTGCTCACCACGCCCTTCATGCGACGACTAGAGGACGAGCCTGCTACCGCAGGGTGAGGCCGGCTCCACAGCTCGTGCCTAGGCTCGGACGATGCAGTCCTCACGCACTCCTGCAGTCCGTACGGTCGTGCTCGACCTGGACGGAACGTTGGTCGACTCCGTGCCGGTTCACGTCCTCGCCTGGCAGGCAGCCTTCCGCGACGTCGGTCTCCAGATTCCAAGCCATCGGATCCGCTCCGCGATCGGAGTTGGCGGTGACCGCATCGTGGAGATGCTGGCAGGGCACGCCGCAGAGGAGTCGCTGGGCGACGAGCTGCGCGAGCGTCATCCGCAGCAGCTCGACCTGCTGTTCGACCGCATCGTTCCCACCGAAGGGGCCGTGCAGCTGCTCACTACCTTGAAGGACCACGGATTCCATCTCACCTTGGCCAGTTCTGGAGAGCGGGACCTCACCGATCGCTTGCTCGAGCTGCTGCCGGAGACCTCGAGCCTGATCGACAACGTCCTGACCGGCTCCGACGCCGAACGCAGCAAGCCCGACGGCGAGCTGATCGTCCGTGCCCTGGGCGGCACCGACCCCGACCACGCGGTGCTGATCGGTGACGCGGTGTGGGACGTGCGGGCGGCGGCAGACGCGGGGATCGGTTGCATCGGACTGCTCACTGGCGGCGCGAGCCGCGATGAACTGACGCAGGCCGGTGCGATCGACGTCCACGAGACCCCACAAACCCTCGCCGAGCACGTGGCCACCGAGGGGCGGTTGCCGGGCTTCTGACCCGCCGCGCTGCCGCCGGACGTAACTGAGGCTCCTCCGATCGGGGAGTGACGGAGGAGCCTCAGGTTCGGCCATCGGTGCGGCCGTCAGGCCAGAGCCTCTCTCGACTGCGCAAGCGGGAGAGCGGCCTGGGTACGCAGGGTAGTTCGGTTGCGGCGGGCTCTGCCTCCCCCACAGGTATGACTTCTCCGGTCGGGCGCCGGACTAGGACTGCCTCAGTGGGTGTCCTGGCCAGCGTGCGGGTTGGCGTTCGGCCCGGCCGCGCCCTCATCGGGCATCCCCGACTCGCTGGGCGGGTAACCGGCCACCGCTTGATCGTCACTGATCGGGGTGTCTGCCTCAGCGGGGTCCATCGAGGCCACCTCCGAGACGGTGCCCCCGTCATCGCCAGGCTGGTCGCGCTCGTGCTTCTCTTCGTGGCCTCCCATGTGCGGCAGCGTGGCACGCACGGCTGCAGGACGCACCACCCTCGAGTGGACCGAGAAGCCGGCCCGTCAGGCCTACCGCCTCCCGGCCTGGCCCCCGGGAGCGGTGGCTCTGCCACCCTTTCTCCCACCCCGGAGGTGGTAGAGGCACCGCTCACGGGCCAAACGCCTGCTGACTAGTCTCGGTCGCACCCCCGCCCGTGCTGCGACCCGAAAGCGATCTGCTGATGCCCGCCCGCCGCGTCCTCGCCCACGACGACCACGCCGACCTGCTGCGCCTGGTGCGCCAGATCGCCACCGAAGAGCTCTCCCCCCGCGTCGCCGCCGCGGAGGCCGACGAAGTCTTTCCCCGCGACGTGTTCGCGCTGCTCGGCAAGACCGGGCTGCTCGGCCTGCCCTACCCCGAGGAGTACGGCGGCGCCGCCCTGCCCTACGAGGTCTACCTGCAGGTGCTCGAGGAGATCGCCGCAGTCTGGGCATCGGTCGGTGTCGGCGTCTCGGTGCACGCCCTCTCCTGCTTCGGACTCGTCACCGTTGGCACCGAGGAGCAAAAGCAGCAGTGGTTGCCCGACATGCTCGGCGGCGACCTGCTCGGCGCCTACTGCCTCTCTGAGGCCCACGCCGGCTCCGACCCCGCCGCCATGCGCACCACCGCCAAGCTCGTGGGCGACGAGTACGTGCTCGACGGCGCCAAAGCCTGGACCACCCACGGCGGCCAAGCCGACTTCTACAAGGTCATGGCCCGCACCTCCGACGCCGGCGCTGACTCACGGGGCAGCGGCATCTCCTGCTTCCTCATCCCCGCCGACACCCCCGGCCTGCACTCAGACCCACCCGAACGCAAGATGGGGCTCACCGGCTCCCACACCACCACCATGCGTCTCGACGGCGTCCGCATCCCCGTCGAACGCCGCCTCGGTGCCGAAGGTGACGGCCTCAAGATCGCGCTCGCGGGTCTCGACTCTGGGCGTCTCGGGATCGCTGCCGTCGCCACCGGGCTCGCCCAGGGTGCGCTCGACCACGCGGTCGCCTACGCCAAGTAACGCGAGGCCTTCGGCGCCAAGATCATCGACCACCAGGGCCTCGGGTTCCTGCTGGCCGACATGGACGCCGCCGTCCAGAC
>JBAUWM010000016.1:0-3132 GCA_049583775.1 Nocardioides sp. | reverse complement strand
GATCGGGCGCTGGGTGATGAGTCACGAACTAGAACCGCCGATGCCGGCCGAACACGGGTACAAGATCTATGTCGACGGCTCACCCCAGATCACCCTGACCTCGGCATCATGCCCGACCAACCACTGGAGGCCCTCCGGCGGAGACCTCGGCGGAGTGATCCAAGGACTAGCCGAAAACGCGAAAGAGACACCATGACGACCACCAGGCCAATCGGTGTCTTCCACACGAGACCAACGGCTGGGCCAGCATCACACCCGAGCCTCCACGAAATCCGGGGCGATGCACCGAACATGGACCGATTCGGATCTCGCTGAGATTGGGGCGCCGATGGCTGCCTGACCTCACGGGCTGACACTCCGGGCCGGGCACTGCGCGGATCGCCGTAGGCTGACCGCACACGTCTCGTGGACAGGAACCCGGTGCCGGCAGCGATGCCGAAGTCCGGGGCGGTTCCGCCACTGTGAGTCGTGCCTGCTGGATGAGGGGCGCGGCGCAGCCAGACACTGGCCACGGGACCTCCGCCGACCCAGGGGCGAGAACCCCGAGGAGAAACCCGTGAAGATCGCGCTGCTCTCGACCTCCGACACCGATCTGCTCTCGGCGCGTGCCGCACAGCAACAGTCCGGCGTCGACTACGTGTGGGCCAACCCGGCTCGCCCGGGCCACCAGTCGATGGCCGAGACCATCGAGGGGTGTGACCTGGTCGTGGGTCGGATCCTCGGCTCGCCGCATGACCTCTGCACCGGCTTCACCCGGATCCGCGACACCGGGACGCCCGTGGTGGTGCTCGGCGGCGAGCTGCAGCCGAACGCGGAGCTGATGGAGCTCTCCTCGGTGCCGATCGGCGTGGCCGCCGAGGCACACCGCTACCTCGCCGAGGGTGGCCCCGAGAACCTCGCGCAGCTGCACGCCTTCCTATCCGACACCGTGCTCCTGACTGGCGAAGGCTTCGAGGCACCGATCGAGATCCCGGCCTGGGGCATGGCCGAGCGGCCCACGCGCGAGGGCACGCCGCGGGTCGGCGTCCTCTACTACCGAGCCCACGAGGCCAGCGGCAACACCGCCTTCGCGCACGCGCTCGCCGAGGCGATCGACGCGACTGGCGAGGCGATCGGGGTGCCGGTCTTCGCGGGCTCGCTGCGCTCGGCCCCCGACGAGCTCTATGCGGCACTGGGTTCGCTGGACGCCCTGATCGTGACCGTGCTCGCGGCTGGCGGCAGCACTCCGGCGGCGTCCAGCGCGGGCGGCGACGACGAGGCCTGGGACGTCGAGCGGATGGCGGCGCTCGACATCCCGATCTTGCAGGGGCTCTGCCTCACCAGCAGCAGGGCCGAGTGGGAGGCCTCCGACGACGGCGTGACCCCGCTCGACTCGGCCAGCCAGATCGCGATCCCCGAGTTCGACGGCCGCCTCATCACCGCGCCGTTCTCGTTCAAGGAGATAGACGAGGACGGGTTACCGCGCTACGTCGCGGACGCCGAGCGGTGCGCGCGCGTGGCACGGATCGCGGTCAACCACGCCCGATTGCGCGTCATCCCTCCGGCGGAGCGCAAGCTGGCGCTGATGCTGTCGGCCTACCCCACCAAGCACAGTCGAGTTGGCAACGCGGTCGGTCTCGACACCCCGGTGTCGACGATCCGGCTGCTGCGACGCCTGCGCGACGCCGGCTACGACCTGGGGGCTCCCGGAGCGATCCCCGGCCTCGACCTTGACGACGATGGACGCAGTGACACCGAGGCGGGCGACGCCCTGATCCATGCGCTCATCGACGCCGGTGGCCAGGACGAGGAGTGGCTCACCAGCGCGCAGCTCACCGACGCCCACGTGCGGATCTCGAAGTCCGACTACGACCGCTGGACCAGCGACCTGCCCGACGACCTGCGCAGCGACATGGTCGAAGCCTGGGGCGAGTCGCCCGGCCAGCTCTTCGTCAACGACAGTGGCGAGATCGTGCTCGCCACCATCCAGGCCGGCAACGTGGTGCTGCTGATCCAGCCGCCGCGCGGCTTCGGCGAGAACCCGATCGCGATCTACCACGACCCCGACCTCGCGCCGTCGCACCACTACCTCGCCGCCTACCGGTGGTTGGCAGCCCCGGCCGACGACGGAGGCTTCGGCGCCCACGCCGTGGTGCACCTCGGCAAGCACGGCTCGATGGAGTGGCTGCCCGGCAAGAACGCCGCGCTGTCAGCCTCTTGCGCCACCGACGCGGCAATCGGCAACCTGCCGTTGATCTACCCGTTCCTGGTCAACGACCCCGGGGAGGGTGCGCAGGCCAAGCGCCGCGCGCACGCCACGATCGTCGATCACCTGATCCCGCCGATGGCGCGCGCCGAGTCGTACGGCGACATCGCCCGGCTCGAGCAGCTGCTCGACGAGTACTCGAACATCGCCGCGATGGACCCGGCCAAGCTGCCGGCGATCCGCGGTGACATCTGGCAGCTGATGCACGCCGCCGAGATGCACCGCGACCTCGGCCTCGACGAGCAGCCCGACGACGAGTCGTTCGACGACTTCATCATGCACGTCGACGGCTGGCTCTGTGAGATCAAGGACGCCCAGATCCGCGACGGTCTGCACGTGCTCGGCCAGGCGCCATCCGGCGAAGCACGCGTCAACCTCGTGCTCGCGATCCTGCGTGCCGCCCAGGTGTTCGGTGGCCAGCAGGCCGCGGTGCCCGGCCTGCGCGCGGCGCTCGGGCTCAAGGAGAACCACGAGGCGACCGGTGCCGTCGACGAGATCGAGCGCCAGGCGCGCGAGCTCGTGCAGCGGATGGACGACGCCGACTGGGACGTCACCGCCGCCGCCGGGCTGCACGATGACCCCGAGGTCGTCCGCGTGCTCGAGTTTGCCGCGACCCAGGTGGTGCCGCGGCTGGGCCGTACGACCGACGAGCTGGACGCCGTCCTGCACGCGCTCGAAGGGGGGTTCATCCCGGCGGGGCCGTCGGGCTCGCCGTTGCGCGGGCTGGTGAACGTGCTGCCGACCGGCCGCAACTTCTACACCGTCGACCCGCGCGCGATCCCGTCCCGCCTGGCCTGGCAGACCGGCGTCGCCATGGCCGACTCGCTCATCCAGCGCTACCTCGACGACACCGGCGGCTACCCCGAGTCGGTGGGCCTGTCGGTGTG
>JBAUWM010000015.1:0-7964 GCA_049583775.1 Nocardioides sp. | reverse complement strand
GTCACAGGCGTAACAGGGTCTGGGAAGAGGTTCTGAGTAACTACAAACTTGTAATTTCCAGTCGACACGCCGACGCGGCCGGAGATTCCTAAATTTTCGTGGCGTCGCGTAGGCGCTACGAGAAACGCCTGCCGGCAGGCGTTTCTCGCTCTAGTCGACCGAAACAGCCACCTCGGACGCGAGTTTCGCCTGCTGGCAGGCGTTTCTGGTGGCCCAAAAGCGGCAGAAATGCCGCGCTACATCAGATGTCGGCGCCGTACTCCTCGTCGGCGTCCTCTTCCTCGGGAGCGTCGGGCTCGTTCTCGTCGCGGCTGTCGTCGTACTTGAGGAACTTGATGCCCTCGTCGACGTCGCCGTCGAAGGCGAGCCGGCCTTCCTGCAGCACGATCACGCGGGTGCACATGCGACGGACCGAGCCGGCGGCGTGGCTGACGTAGAAGAGGGTGCGGCCGCTGTCGCGAACTTCCTCCATCTTCTGCAGGCACTTCTTCTTGAACGGGCGGTCGCCCACCGCGAGCACCTCGTCGGCCAAGAAGATGTCGGAGTCGACGTGGATGGCGACGGCAAAGCCGAGGCGGGCGCTCTGGCCGGAGGAGTAGTGGCCGACCTGGCTGTCGATCTTGTCGCCGATCTCGGCGAAGTCGACGATCTCGTCGAACTTGCGGGCGGTCTCCTGCTCACTCATACCGAGGATGGCAGCGTTCAGGATCAAGTTCTCGCGCCCGGAGAGCTGGGGGTGGAAGCCGGCGCCGGTGGCGATCAGGCCCGCGATCCGGCCTCGCGTGAGGATGCTGCCGGTGTCGGGGCGCATCACGCCGTTGATCATCTTCAGCAGCGTGCTCTTGCCCGAGCCGTTGAGACCCATCAGGCCGATCGACTCGCCCTGCTGCACGGTGAAGCTGACGTCGTCGACGGCGTTGAACTCGCGGCTGGTCTGCCGGCCCTTGGCCTTGGCCACCGTCATCTGCTTCATCGTGCGCTGGTAGCGCACCGTGAAGCTCTTGGTCACGTTCTCCAGAACGATCGACTCGGCCACTACAGACGCTCCGGAATCTTCTTCTCCAGCCGGCTGAACACCAGCTGTCCGATGACGAGCAGCACCAGCGAGACGCCGAGCATCGCCAGGCCGCGCGTGAGCAGGTGGTCGGGCAGGTCGGTGCGGGCCAGCTCGGCGGGGTCGGGGGCGGTGCCGATCCAGAACGCGCGCTGGAACATCAGCACCGCGTTGGCGATCGGGTTGAGCAGGTAGTAGTCGGCCAAGCCGCCGAAGCGTTCGTCGACCATCTGGTAGCTGTAGATCATCGGGACGCCGAACCGCACCAGGTTGGTCAGGATGTTCACGAAGCTCTGCACGTCGCGGAAGAAGACGTTCGCCGCACTGAACAGCAGGGCAAGCGCCGTGCCGAGCACCATGATCAGCGCGAGCCCCAGCACCAGCGCCGCGACCCCCTCGAGTTCGGGGACCCAGCCGTTCAGCAGGCAGGCGATGAACAGGATCACCAGCTGCGGACCGACGTGGTAGAGCGACACGAGCATCGAGGCCACCGGGAACATCTCGCGCGGCATCGACATCTTCTGCACGATCTGCCGGTTGCGGACGATCGAACGGGTACCGGCGTTGAACGTCTCGGTGAAGAAGTGGACGATGACAATTGCCGAGAACATGTGGAGCGCGAAGTTCGGGATGTCCTCGTGGAGCTGGAAGATCTCGCCGACGATGAAGTAGTAGATCGCGAACTGCGAGAGCGGGTTGACGTAGGACCACATCAAGCCGAGGAACGACCCCTGGTAGCGGGCGCTGATCTCGCGCCGCACCAAGAGCTTGAGCAGGTAGCGGCGCTGGAACACCGCGAGCAGTCCGTTGTTGGCCGACGGCGCCTGCATCGGCGGCAGCCCAGCCGGTTCGGGGGCCGACGCCGCACCGGTGCCGGTGGGCGTCACGACGTCAGTCATCGTCACCCGCCACGGCCGCACCGGTCGTCCAGGGGCGGAACGTCTCGTCCCAGGCCTCCGGCGACGTGATGTCGGCCAGCTTGCCGCGGTAGTCGGCGGAGAGCTCCGGCCACTCCTTGCGCATGCGGGCGTGCAACTCGAGCGTGCGCTTCATCAGCTCACGGAACTTCACCGGGTCGCGCTGGTAGAGCGCGGCCGAGGTGCCGTCGTTCATCGAGACAACGGCGGAGTCGTATCCGGCGATCCGGTACCACCGCGCGTCCATCGCGCGCACCTCGCCCTCGGGGAACTCCCGCGACATCGGGCGCGGCGCACGCAGTTGGCGAAGCGGCTGCAGGACGGCGCTGGTGAGCTGCGCGGCCCGGCCAGGCACCTCGGTGGCGTCACGACCCTTGCGGGGTGGCTTCGCGCGACGCACCGGAGGGAAGGAGTCGAGGTCGGGCTTGAGCTGGGCGTCGGTGAACTGCTTGCGGAACTCGTTGACCTCGGCCAGCTTGGTGCCCAGGACGCCGTGCAGGTGCTCTGGCCCGCTGAGCACGTCTTCCATCGCCCGCAGCCGCAGCTCGACGGTGGAGTACTGCATGGAGACCAGGTGGGCAATCGTGTGGTTCAGGCTCTCGCGCAGCAGTCGACCGCCCCGCGGGTAGGGCGAGTGCAGCAAGGCGGCCACGAACCGGTTGCGCTGGTGGAAGAACGACTGCCAGTCGAGCGCATCGTTCTTGTCGGTCCACGGAACGTGCCACACCGCCGCGCCGGGGAAGGTCACCGTCGGGTAGCCGGCTGCCTTGGCGCGCAACCCGAACTCGGAGTCGTCCCACTTGAGGAACAACGGCAGGGACAGGCCGATCTCGGCCAGGATCTGGCGCGGGATCAGGCACATGAACCAGCCGTTGAAGTCGACGTCGACCCGCTTGTGCAGCCACCGCGACGAGCGAAGGTTGCGGGCGGCGAAGTCCCAGTCCGAGTAGCCATCGAGGGGCGTCATCCACCAGAAGCGCCACGGCTGCACGATCTCGCCGAAGCTGTGCATGCGGGACTTCGAGAACAGGCTGAACATGTGGCCACCGACGATCGTCGGACGGCGGGCCAGGTCACCGAACGTGACGGCGCGGACGATGCCTTCGGGCTCGCACACGACGTCGTCGTCCATCATCAGCGCGTAGGTGGCGGTGCCCTTGCGCACCGACTCGAGCTGGCCGCGCGCGTACCCGCCCGAGCCGCCGAGGTTGCCCTGCTCGATCACCCGGAGGCGCGAGCCCAGCGAGGCAGCAGCCTTGGGGTACTCCGGGGAGTCGACGACCTTGTCGGTGCCCTGCTCCATGACCAAGACCGTGTCGAGGTAGGGCTCGAGCGTCTCGTCCTCACCGATCTGGCGCAGCAGCTTGCCGCAGAAATCAGGCCGGTTCATCGTGGTGATCGCGATGTCGGTGGTGCCATGCACCACTCGGTCATCAGGCACGTCGGAGGTCCACTCGGCCGACTCGACCAGGGCGTCCTCGTCGCCGGCCACGACGTTGTACCAGTACCAGCCGCCGTCGACGAAGGGCTTGAGCGGCAGGTCGAAGACGTAGGTGCCGGTCTCGGAGTCGCCGTTCATGGCGCTGTCGACACGCTGCGAGCGGCCGTTGGCCATCGACTTGTAGACGATCACCGAAGCACCGTGGCCAACGAGGCGGATGGTCAAGGTGACGTCCTCGACGATCGTCCAGCGACGCCAATAGCTGGCCGGGAAGGCGTTGAAGTAGGTGCCGAAGGAGAGCCTTTCCCCCGACTTCACCCGCAACGCCGTGCGCGACTCGATCTGGTCGGGGTGGATCGTCCTGCCTGTGGAGGTCGACTGACGGATCGCGGCGTTGTTGAGGTCCTTGGCGGCACGGTTGCCACCGATCTCGTAGCGGTCGGCGTCCAGCCGCGCGTCCTCGGCGTCGACGTACAGCGCGAGGACGTCGAAGTCCCGATCGATCGGCATGATCTGCCGTTGCAGCAGCCTGGTCGTCATCCGTCCACTCCTCCGCTCTTCAGCGGCGCTCCGTCGACGAAGTGCGGCTTGAGCTTGTTCTCGAACATCGACAGGGCCGAACCGATGGCCATGTGCATGTCGAGGTACTTGTAGGTGCCGAGCCGACCACCGAAGAGCACCATCGGCTCCTGCTCGGCCAGGTCACGGTATTTCAGCAGCTTCGCGCGGTCCTCGGCGGTGTTGATCGGGTAGTACGGCTCGTCGTCGTCCTCGGCGAACCTGGAGTACTCGTGCACCACGATCGACTTGCCGGGCAGGTAGGTGCGCTCGGGGTGCAGATGCTTGAACTCGAGGATCCGCGTGAACGGAACCTCCTGGTCGTTGTAGTTCACCACACCGGTGCCCTGGAAGTCGTCGACGTCGAGCGTCTCGACCTCGAGGTCGACGGTGCGCCACGACAGGCGGCCTTCGCTGTTGTCGAAGTACTCGTCGACCGGCCCGGTGTAGACGATCGGGACCTGCCCCTTGTACTCGTTCGCAACGTTGAAGAAGTCGGTGTCGACGCGCACCTCGATGTTGGGGTGCTCGGCCATCCGCTCCAGCCAGGCGGTGTACCCGTCGACCGGGAGCCCCTCGTAGGTGTCGTTGAAGTAGCGGTTGTCGAACGTGTAGCGAACCGGGAGCCGGGTGATGATGTCCGGGCTCAGCTCCTTCGGGTCGGTCTGCCACTGCTTGGCGGTGTAGCCCTTGACGAACGCCTCGTAGAGCGGGCGCCCGATCAGGCTGATCGCCTTCTCCTCGAGGTTGGTGGCGTCGGCAGTGGCGATCTCGCTCGACTGCTCGGCGATCAGCGCCCTGGCCTCGTCGGGGGTGTGGCTCTTGCCGAAGAACTGGTTGATCAGCGCCAGATTCATCGGGAAGGAGTAGACCTGCCCCTGGTACTTGGCGAACACCTTGTGCTGATAACCGGTGAAGTCGGTGAACCTGTTCACGTACTCCCACACCTTGGTGTTGGAGGTGTGGAACAGGTGGGTGCCGTACTTGTGCACCTCAATGCCCGTCTCGGGGTCTATCTCGCTGTAGGCGTTGCCGCCCAGGTGATAGCGACGCTCGAGCACCAAGACCTTCAGATCGAGCTCGGCTGCACAGCGTTCGGCAATGGTGAGGCCGAAGAAGCCGGAGCCGACGACGACAAGATCAGGGCGGGACACGATCGGTCAGTCTACGGATCGACCACCCCGGAGCGGATTCCGCAGCTCGGCGAGCCGCATCACATCGACGCCGATCGGGGCCGACACTCCGACGAGATCATGCGTTCGCGATGAGACGGCCGGGCCCTCGACGCTTTATTGTGTGTTCGTGAACCAGTCCGGAACCGTGCGCTCGCTGCTCGAGCGCAATTTCGCTGGGGCCTGGGCGGCAGGAATCGCCATGGCCGTGGCGATGGTCGTTTTCTCCGTCATCAACGAGATCCCGATCCGCGATCCCGACAGCTTGATTCCCGGCTACATCCGGTTCCCCGCCATCGTCCTCGGCGCCATCGCGCTGGACGTCGTGCCCCGCCTCGTCTGGCGCTCCCGCCAGTCCTTGAAGTCGGTGCCCGAGCACTGGCGCAACATCATGCGCGAGCGCTGGCCGCTCTCCCACTGGGTCTTCGCCGTCGGCGGCGTAACCGCCTGGTACCTCACCTACGCCACGTTCCGGAACCTCAAGAACATGGCCCCGTTCATCAACCACAAGAATTGGGACGTCGAGTTCGCCAAGCTCGACCGCGAGCTGTGGTTCGGAAACGACCCCGCCACGGTCATGCACGACCTGTTCGGCACGGGCGTCGCAGCGCACTTCTTCTCAGCGATCTACTTCATCTGGATCGCTCTGGTGCCGGTGAGCATCGCCATCGCCCTGGTCTGGACCCGCCACACGCGGGCTGGCTCGTGGTACGTCACCGCCGTGGCCTTCGACTGGATGCTCGGCGCCACGTTCTACATCCTGTTCCCTTCCGTCGGTCCGATCTACAACAGCGAGCAGCGTCCGCTCTTCGCTGGGCTGCCGGAGACCTACAACACGCGTCTGGCCGACACCATGTGGGACGACCGGATCGCCGTCATGGGCGGCGACCGGTTCGCCTCTGGTGCGCTGCAGACGATCGCAGCCTTCCCCTCGCTGCACGTGGGGATCATGGTCACGATCTGCCTGATCGTGCAGTACGTCGGCCTGGCCCGGTGGATCAAGGTGACCTCGTGGGTGTTCCTGGGCCTGACCATCCTGGCCACGATCTACCTCGGCTGGCACTTCTTCATCGACGTCATCGCCGGTGCGGCGCTGGGCTCGGTGACGGTGTGGGCCGCAGCCATGGTGACCGGCAACCACGTGGGGGTACGTCCACAGATGCAGACCTCCGCCGACGATAACTTCGTGATCAGCCGGGAGTCCGCGCACTAAGTGCCGCCGGGCCTGCTGGCTCGGCCAACGTGCGCATGCCGCGGGCGTCCCACACAGCACGCACCACGTTGCGCGCCTCCGCGCGACCGCCGCGCAGGGGACACAGCAGCACCACGATCAGGGCGATCAGCCACGGCTTGAGCCGCACCGCGACGTTCTCGCCGTAACGCAGGTGAACGACGAAGAGGTTGCGGTACATGAAGTACCCCTTCCACCCAGCCAGGTCGTGCTGCTGGTCGAAGTTCAGCTGCCGCACCAGCACGGCGTCGCGCACCGCCCAGATGCGGAAGCCGGCCCGGCGGGCGCGGAGCGCGAAGTCGACGTCGTCGTAGAAGATGAAGAACCCGGGGTCGGGCAGCCCGATCTCGGTGACGACCGCGCGGCGCACCAGGAGCCCCTCGAAGGCGACGTTCTCGACCTCTACCCGGTCTGGCATCGCAGCGCGGGTGCCGAAATCGGTCTCGACCATGGAGGTCTTGGGCTTGATGGCCAGCGGGTTGTCCAGGTTGAAGCGGGTGGCCGCCTTCTCGACCAAGGCGCCGGAAAGGTCTTCGCGCACCGATGTCAGGCAGGCCTCGTCCTGGGCCATCAGCACCGCGAGACATTCGGGGTCTGGCACCACGTCGTCGTCGATCAGCCAGATGCGGTCGAGGCCCCGCTCGTAGGCTGCTCGAACACCGACGTGGAAGCCCCCCGAACCGCCGGTGTTGGTGTCGAGGTGGATGCGCTCGAGGTTCAGGCCTGCTGGTGCGGCGTCGAGCACGGCACGGGTGTGGTCGGTGCTCGCGTTGTCGACCACCACCACCAGATCGGGCACCCGCGTCTGGGCGGCCAGCCCCTCGAGGCCCTTCGCGAGTAGGTCAGCGCGGTTGTAGGTGACCAGGACGACGGCGACGGTCTCGTGCGGGCTCAAGACAGGAACCGCCGATGGCCGGTGAAGTCGCTGCGCAGCCCCGCGCGAGCCGCGCGGGCGCTCATCGGGATCCGGGCCGGCTGCCGTCGGGTGAAGAGGTAGAACCAGATGGTCTTCACCCAGAACATCAGCACGTGGGGCCAGCCTCGGTAGGTGCGCAGGTTGACGGTGTTGTTGCGCGCCATGCAGGAGTGCTTGAGCTCGCTGGGCGTGTGGTTGTAGGTGGTGCGGCCGAACATCATGGGCGTGCCGAGGTCGTCGGTAGCGGGGTGACGGAAGTGTGCGCCGACCACGGTGGCGATCCGGGCGCCCGCCCGCTCGGCGCGCCACAGGTACTCCACGTCGTCGCCCCAGATGAAGAACTCGGCGCGCGGGACGCCGATCCGCTCGACCAGCTCGCGGGTCACCAACACGCCGTTGAACGGGATCACGACGCCGGCGACCAGTCCCCCGCTGGCTGCGGCCTGCACGTCGGCCATCCGGTGCACGACGGTGGTGCCCCCAGGGAGCCGGATGGGGAAGCACAGCCGCTCGCGGTCGTGCTCAGCGAGCACGGCCGGACCCCAGAAGTCGAGCGTGCCGTCGTGCTCGAGCAGTCGGGTCAAGCAGTCGGGATCGGGCAGACCGTCGTCGTCCATCAGCCAGGCCAGGTCGGCGCCGCGCTCCATCGCCCACGACAGCCCCTCAGCGAAGCCT
>JBAUWM010000014.1:0-2928 GCA_049583775.1 Nocardioides sp. | reverse complement strand
CCCCTCGGGTGTGAAGATGGTGTGAAGATTCCGAGCACTCGACGAGGAGACAGCAATGGCGGAGTTCGTGCGGCTCGAGGTTGCCGACGGGGTCGGGACCATCCGGCTCGATCGGCCGAAGATGAATGCGATCAGCGTGCAGGTGCAGGCCGAGCTGCGTCAGGCCGCGGCTGAGGCCACCGAGCGTGACGACGTGAAGGCGGTCGTCGTCTACGGCGGCGAGCGGGTCTTCGCGGCCGGAAACGACGTCAAAGAGATGGCCGACCTCACCTACGCCGAGATGGTGAGCGTGTCGAGTTCGATCCAGTCGGCCGTCGACGCGGTCGCTGCCATCCCCAAGCCGGTGGTGGCTGCCATCACCGGGTACGCCCTCGGCGGCGGGTGCGAATTGGCTCTCGCAGCCGACGTCCGAATCGCGGCCGACAACGCGACCCTGGGGCAGCCCGAAGTGCTGCTCGGCATCATTCCCGGTGCCGGCGGCACCCAGCGGCTCAGTCGGCTGGTGGGGCCCAGCAAGGCCAAGGACATCATCTTCACCGGTCGTTTCGTGAAGGCCGACGAGGCGCTCGCGATCGGTCTGGTCGACCGGCTCGTGCCGGCTGACTCGGTCTACACCGAGGCTGTGGCCTGGGCGGCGCAGTTCGCGACGGCGGCCTCGCTGGCCGTCCGAGCGGCCAACCAGGCCATCGACCGAGGTCTCGAGGTCGACCTCGAGACCGGGCTCGAGATCGAGCGACTGCAGTTCGCCGGACTGTTCGCTACCGACGATCGCACGATCGGCATGACGTCGTTCGTGGCCAACGGTCCGGGCCAGGCCGAGTTCGTGGGGCGCTGAGATGGCCAAGCGACCCGCGGTCTCCATGGACGTCAAGACGGTGCGACTGGTGCTGGCCCGCGTGGTGTGGGCCCTGTGTGCGCTCTTCGCGCTCGCGCTTGCCCTCGCCGTGCTGTTGATCGCGCTTGACGCGAATCCGCGCAACGACCTGGTGAAGTTCGTCATCGACGTCGCGGATGGCGTCGACCTGGGCTTCTTCGACCTCACCAACCCGGTCAAGGACTTCAACGAATCGGTCGAGAACCCCGCCGAGGACGTGCGCACCGCTCTCTTCAACTACGGCATCGCTGCCGTGCTCTGGCTGGTCGTCGGGCGCGTCGGCGAACGCCTGATCCGGCCCTGAACGAGCCGAGCCGGCGACAGCGGGGCGCGCTGCGGCGGGCGTGATCTAGGACACGACCGTGCGCGTCGTACCTGGACGTGTGTACCGCGGTTTCGAACTCGGCGGTAGCCTGCCGTCGTCGCATCATCTGGCCCACCAAACAGGTTTGGTGAACCGGCCACCCGAGTGCATCAGGAGGGGCCTGCGGGCCACACCACCATGAACATTGTCGTCTGTGTGAAATACGTACCCGACGCCACCGGCGATCGCCGGTTCGAGTCGGACAACACCGTGGACCGCGTTGGCGTCGACGGACTCCTTTCTGAGCTCGACGAGTACGCCGTCGAGCAGGCTCTCCAGATCAAGGAGAAGTCTGAGAACCCGGAGGAGACGAAGGTCATCGCCTTGACCATCGGCCCCGACAAGGCCGTGGATGCCGTCCGGAAGGCCCTGCAGATGGGCGCCGACGAGGGCGTGCACGTCAACGACGAGGCCATCGCCGGCTCCGACTACATGGCCACGTCGCTGGTGCTGGCCAAGGCCATCGAGAAGATCGGCTCGCCTGATCTCGTGATGTGCGGCATGGCATCGACCGACGCGTCCGGCAGCGTGGTGCCGGCGATGCTCGCCGAACGCCTCGGCCTGCCGCAGGTCACCTTCGCCTCGGTCGTGGAGACCCAGGGCGACCAGGTGCGGATCAAACGCGACGGCGACACCGCCACCGAGGTCATCGGCGGAACCATGCCGCTGGTCCTCTCGGTGACCGACCAGACCGGCGAGGCGCGTTACCCCTCCTTCAAGGGGATCATGGCGGCCAAGAAGAAGCCGTTGGAGACCTACTCGCTGTCCGACCTCGGCGTTGACGCCGGTGACGTCGGCCTGTCAGTGGCGTGGACCGAGGTCGTCGACGCGACCGCTCGTCCGCCGCGGACTGCTGGCGAGATCGTCAAGGACGAGGACGGCTCGGGCGCTACGGCGCTCACCGAGTTCCTCGCCTCGAAGAAGTTCATCTGAGGAGCGAGCACACATGTCTGAAGTTCTGGTTCTGGTCGACCACGTCGACGGCACGGTCCGCAAGCCCACCCTCGAGCTGCTCGCGCTGGCCAAGAAGCTCGGCGAGCCGTCGGCCGTGTTCATCGGTGGCGCCGACAAGGCCGCCGAGGCCACCGAGCGGCTCAAGTCGTTCGGTGCCGAGAAGGTCTACGTCGTCGATGACGCTGAGATCAAGGGATACCTGGTTGCTCCCAAGGCCGAGGTGCTGCAGCAGCTGGTCGAGAAGACCTCGCCGACTGCTGTGCTCATCGTGTCCAGCTACGAAGGCAAGGAGATCGCCGGTCGCCTGGCGATCAAGATCGACTCCGGTCTGATCACCGACGCCGTCGACCTGGCTGACGACGGTACGACCACGCAGAGCGTCTTCGCGGGTAACTTCACCGTGCAGGCCAAGGTCACCAAGGGCACCCCGATCATCACGGTCAAGCCGAACTCGGCGCCGCCGGTCGAGGAGGCCGGTGCTGGCACCGTCGAGGAGTTCGCTGTGACGATCTCCGACGCCGCCAAGACGGCCCAGATCGTGGCGTCCCAGCCGCGCAAGGCCAGCGGGCGCCCCGAGCTCACCGAAGCCGCCATCGTGGTCTCCGGCGGCCGTGGCACCGGTGGCAACTTCGAGCCGGTCGAAGGCCTGGCTGACGCGCTCGGTGCTGCTGTCGGCGCCTCGCGCGCCGCGGTCGACTCCGGATGGATGCCGCACACCTTCCAGGTGGGGCAGACC
>JBAUWM010000013.1:0-6901 GCA_049583775.1 Nocardioides sp. | reverse complement strand
GTGCGGCGATGCCGCACGGTGCGGCGACCGCGGCCGTCGGGGTTCCCGAGACCGCGCCGCTGGAGACGTCGAGGAAAGCCGCCACCGGACCGACCACCATGCCCTGGGCGCAGGCCTTGAGCGCGAGCCGCTGAGGGTCACGCAGTTGGTCGAGGTCCATGGCCAGTGCCTGCTGGCGAGCCGAGAGATTCGTGGCCTGCACTTCCAGGCGGGAGGCCGTGAAGGAGGCCTGCTGCATCGAGGTGTTGAAGAGCAAGAGCCCGACGACCCCGGCGAGCAAGATCAGGCTGACGAGGGTCACGAACGGCACGCGCGGAGCCCGCGTGCGCAGTCGGGGAACGACGGCGAGCCGAGCGCGGCTGACCGCCGACTCGGCGAAGCGGGGAAGTGCCTGGCGACGCTGGGGCGAAGTGGTGCTCATCAGGCGGCTCCGATGCCGGGAGTGGAGTGGAGGGCGGGCTTGACCCGCTCGACGGCACGCAGTCGAACGGAGGCGGCGCGGGGGTTGGCCGCGATCTCGGCGGCGTCGGCCTGCTCCGCGCCGCGGGTGACCAGCCGCAGGGCCGGCTCGCTGCCCTCGGGCACGAAGGGCAGGTCGTCAGGAACGGTGCTGCGGGTGACCTCGGTGAAAGCCCGCTTGACCAGGCGGTCCTCGAGCGAGTGATACGACTCCACGACCACACGGCCCCCCACGGCGATGGCGTCGATGGCAGCCGGGATCGCGCGGCGCAGCACGGCTAGCTCGTCGTTGACCTCCATGCGCAGCGCTTGGAAGGTGCGCTTGGCCGGGTGTCCCCCGGTGCGGCGAGCCGGAGCCGGGATCTCGGCATACAGCAGCTCGACCAGCGCGGCCGACGTGGTGAAGGGGGTCGTCTCGCGGTGTCGGACGATCGCGCCGGCGATCTTCTTGGCGAACTTCTCTTCGCCGTAATCACGCAGCACGCGAGTCAGTTCCGCGGCGCTGTAGCCATTGAGCACGTCGGCCGCGGTCGGTCCTGCGGAGCCGTCCATCCGCATGTCGAGCGGCGCATCGACCGAATAGGCGAAACCGCGCTCAGCCACGTCGAGCTGCATCGAGGAGACCCCGAGGTCGAAGAGCACGGCATCCACCTCGGTGAGGCCGAGGTCAGTCAGAACATCAGGCAACTCGTCATAGACAGCGTGCACGCCGGTGAACCGGTCACCGAAGGGAGCCAGGCGCTCGCCGGCCATGGCAAGCGCGGCGAGATCTCGGTCGATACCGATCACGCGTGCCAGCGAGCAGCGCGTGAGCACGGCCTCGGAGTGCCCGCCCAAGCCCAGGGTCGCATCGACCAGGACGGCGCCCTTGTGTTCCAGAGCCGGTTCCAAGAGGGCCACGACTCGATCAAGGAGCACCGGGTCGTGAGTGGGACGCCCGGTCGTCATCAGGTGTTCCTCAGCGACCCAGGTGGGCGAGCAGCAGGAAGGCGGTCGCGCAGGCGACCGAGACGGCAAGGGAGAAGACCATCAGCGCGGCGGCATCGCGTGCCTGGTGACGAACACGGCGCTCGTGCTCGTCGGAGATTGCGACCACCGCGTGGGAGGTAGCGGGCGTGCTGCTCATGCGGTCGACCCCTGGGGAGAGTGGGAGATGCGGGTGCTCGGTGGTGCGGGAAGCCAGTGCCGTAGAGCCAGGTCCCTGCCCGCTCCCTCACGTTTCGTAGGGAAGTGCTGCCTTCTGGGGCCGGGGAAGGTGTCCCAGACGGCGGCAGAGAAAGCGGGTCAGAGGCCAAGTCCTGCGGTGTTGACCTGGTGCTGATGTGGAGTTGTGGGTGTTACTCGTCCTCGTCGATGTCGGCGAAGCCTTCGATCTCGCGGGCCTCGTACTCGGCCCACAGCTGGGGGTTCCAGATCTCGAGCCGATTGCGTACGCCGATCACGACGACGTCCTTCTCGAGCCGGGCGTACTCGCGCAGTGGAGCCGCGATCCCGATCCGGCCCTGCTTGTCAGGCACGACCTCGTCGCCACCGGAGAAGAACATCCGTTGGTAGGCGCGGGCTGACTTGCTCGACATCGATCGCTCGGCGGCCCGGTCGGCCTCGGCGTCGAAGATCTCGGGCGGCCAGACGAACAAGCACTTGTCGAGTCCTTGCGTCACCACAACCCCTTCCGCCAGTCGGTCCCTGAACTTCGCCGGGAGGAAGAGGCGGCCCTTCTCGTCGAGCTTCGGTCGAAAGATGCCCAGCAATCTCATCGGGCACCTCCGGCCTGACCCACGGAGCCACCGCTTTGCTCCACTTCGCACCACTCTACGCCACTTCTCCCCACCGTCAACCACTTTCGACCGCGATTCCTCCCCCAGCACCCCGTCGGCGATGCGGAGGCGTCCGGCAGGAGGGCCGTGCTCTCCCCTGCCGCCACTCGCTACCGCTCCACGCACCGCCCACATCGCGGCCGGCGGTCGAAATCGCGGTCTCGGGAGGCGTGGTGGAGCACGCCGCGTCGCCGGTGGAGCGCCCGTGGAGCACGGCGGAGGATGGCTGCAACCAAATCGTGATCCCCGGAGTCAGAACGTGCAGTCAGCCAGGCACGTAAGTTGCGGGCACGCCCTACGGTGGAAGTCGGGGGTGGAACACAGGAGCAGTCGGGCCGAGAAGGCCGTGGGCTGCCGGGACGGGGAAGGATCGGACGTGGAGACTCCGACGACTGGATCGGCCGACTTGGAGACCCTGGCGCGGGTCGTCAGCCGGATCCGCACCAACATCGAGCGGGTGATCGAGGGCAAGCCCGACGTGGTTTCGTCGTCACTGGTCGTGCTGCTCGCCGAGGGCCACCTGCTGATCGAGGACGTGCCCGGGGTCGGCAAGACGATGCTCAGCAAGGCCTTGGCGCGCAGCATCGATTCGACGGTGCGTCGCATTCAGTTCACGCCCGACCTGCTGCCCTCTGACGTCACCGGCGTCTCGGTGTTCAACCAGGACACCCGTGAGTTCGAGTTCCGACCGGGCGGCATCTTCGCCAACATCGTGGTCGGCGACGAGATCAACCGTGCCTCGCCCAAGACCCAGTCGGCGTTGCTCGAGTGCATGGAAGAACGCCAGGTCACCGTTGACAGCACGACCTACCAGCTCGAGACGCCGTTCATGGTGATCGCCACCCAGAACCCGGTGGAGATGGAGGGCACCTACCCGCTGCCCGAGGCTCAGCGAGACCGCTTCATGGCGCGCCTGTCAGTCGGGTATCCGGTCGAGGCCGCCGAGATCGCGATGATCGGCTCGCACGCGTCCGCGAACCCGCTCGATGATCTCGAACCAGTCACCGACGCGGCCGAGATCAGGAAGCTGACCGGCATCGTCGGACAGGTGCACGTCTCGCCTGCCGTCCAGCAGTACGTCGTGAGCCTGACGAGCGCCACCCGCCGCACCGACGAGTTGATTCTCGGAGCCTCGCCTCGCGCCACCCTCCACTTGGTGCGCGCCGCCAAGGCGTTCGCCGCGATGGCCGGTCGCGACTACGTGCTGCCCGACGACGTGCAGCGTCTGGCCCAGCCGGTGCTGGCCCACCGTCTGCTGCCGGGCATCGAGGCGGCCATGAGCGGACGATCCACGTCGAGCATCTTGGAAGGCATCGTGGCCGGTGTGCCCGTGCCGGCAGCACAGCACGCGATGGCGTCCGTCTCACCCGGCGGGCAGCCGCAGCACCGTGCGTGAGGCTCTGGCCGGGCTCACTACCCGCGGCCGAGCCTTCCTCGCCGCGGGCCTGACCGCGGTGGGGTGCGCGGTTCTGCTCGGCCAGCCGGCCCTGACCCGGGTCGGCGTCCTGATCGTGGCCCTGCCTCTGGTGACGGCGGCCGTGCTAGGCCGCACCCGTTACAAGCTCGCCCTCGTGCGCACGGTGACACCGCAGCAGGTCACCGCCGGCCAGCCAGCGCGCGTGCACCTGAGCCTGACCAACGAGGGCCGTACCCCCAGTGGCGTGTTGTTGCTCGAAGACCAAGTTCCGTACGTGCTGGGAACACGTCCGAGGTTCGTGGTCGACGGGATCGCACGTGGGTGGCGGCGGCAGGTCACCTACCAGGTGCGGTCCGACGTGCGCGGCAAGTTCGAGATCGGTCCGATGAACGTGCGCGTGAACGATGCCTTCGGCCTGGTCGAGCTGGGCCGGGCGTTCCGCACCACCGTGCCGCTCACTGTCACGCCGCGAACCGTGCCACTGCCCGCAATCCCGCTCGGCGGAACCTGGACCGGGTCGGGTGACCAGCGTCCGCGAGCCTTCGCGAGCGGTTCGGCCGAAGACGTCACGGTGCGCGAGTACCGGCACGGCGATGATCTTCGACGCGTGCACTGGCGCAGCTCGGCTCGGCGCGGCGAGCTGATGGTGCGCCGCGAGGAACAGCCGTGGCAGGCCCGGGCAACCGTCGTGCTCGACAATCGGCTACTGGCCCACCGCGGGCACGGGATCGCCAGCTCGATCGAGGCGGCGGTCGGGGCAGCGGCCTCGGTTGCCGTGCACCTGAGCCGACGCGGTTACCTCGTGCGCCTGGTCACCGCGTCGGGCGAAGACCCCACCACCGTGTGGCACACCCGCGACCCCGAGCTCAACGTCCGTCCCCTGCTCGAAGCCCTGGCTGTCATCACGTTCGACCAACGATCGCGGCTCGACACGGCGTGGCTCAGCGGACAGACCCACGGGGGCGGGCTCACCGTGGCCGTGACCGGAGCACTGGACAGCAAAGACCTTCCGACCATGCGTCGGATGCTGCACCAGACCAGCCTCGGCCTCGCCCTGGCGCTCGACATCGAAGCCTGGGAGGGCGGCGCCCCTGGCGCCTCGAGCGCCGCGCCCGTGCTGTCTCAGTCAGGATGGCGAGCCATCTCGCTTGGCCCCGGCGATCGGCTGGATGCCGTGTGGGAAGAGCTCGGTCGAAGCTCGAGCCGAGTTCGGGGTGGCGCGATGGGCGCCGAGCCAGAGTCTCGATCGACGCTGTCCAGGGACCGCTCATGAGCCACGACCGCGCCGCCCTTGGCGCTCAGGTGCGTCTGTCTCTCGCGGCCGCGATGACCACGTGGGCGGCGATGTTCTCGTGGCGCGGGTTCACCGAACTCTCCGTCCAGTTCTTGTACCCGCTCCTCGGCATCGGCTTCGTCATCGCGCTGGTCGGGTCGGTGTCGCGCTGGCGCCGGCTGCCCCGGTTCGTGACTTTCGTGCTGACGGCCGCGGCCGGCACCGTGGGCACCTGCCTGGCGGTGAGCGACTCGCTCGTTCCCGACGCCGCGTTCTGGTCGGCCCTCGATCGCGCCGTCGACGCGGCCAACACGTACGCCGCACCGGTACCCACCGCCGACGGCGTCTCGGTGCAACCGCTGCTGATCGTGGGTGGCACCGTAGGAATGCTTCTGGTTGATCTGTTGGCGTGCACGCTGCGCCGCGCTCCGCTGGCCGGGTTGCCGCTGCTCACCATCTACAGCGTCCCGATCAGCATGCTCGAGGGCGGGTTGTCGTGGTGGATCTTCGCGATCACCGCGAGCGGGTTCCTGCTCATGCTGTTTCTGCAGGAACAGCAACACCTCGGACGCTGGGGGCGTTCGCTCGATGTGCAGGGCGAGAGCGTGCACCGGCTCAGCGACTCGGTACGCGCCACCACGGTCGGCATCGGTTCGATGGCCCTCGTGGCCGGGGTACTCGTGCCGCTCGCCGTCCCGACCCTCGACCTTCAGGTCTTCGACATCGGCAACGGGCCAGGGGGTGACGACACGATCCAGATCGACAACCCGCTGGCCGACCTACGCCGAGACCTGGTGCGCGGCAATGACGTACCCCTCATCCGAATCGAGACCGACAACCCCTCCCCTGATCACCTGCGCATCTCAGTGCTCAACCGGTTCGCCGGCAACGAGTGGAGCGCAGGCGACCGCGACGTCCCAACCGACAACCTTCCTGACGGCGACATGCCTGCTCTCCAGGGCGTGGGCGACCGGGTCTCGCGGACGCCCTACGACTACGAGGTGGCCATCACCTCGAACTTCGAGTCTCGCTGGCTGCCTACGCAGGCACCCATCACCTCGATCGAGGCGGAAGGCGACTGGCGCTACGACCCCGGCACCATGGATTTCCTCGCCAGCGGAGACGACGAGCAGAACACGGCCGGGATGACCTACTCCATGACCGGCGTCGAGATCGACTTCGACGCCTCGGCGGCCGGCGAGGACAGCACCTCGGTCGGGCTCTCGCCCGAGGTGACCGCGCTGCCCTCCGACCTTCCCGAGACCGTGCGGAGCCTGGCTCGCCAGGTCACCGGCGGCGCCGCGACGTCGTTCGACAAGGCGGCCGTGCTGCAGCAGTGGTTCCGTGAAGACGGCGGCTTCTCGTACAGCCTCGATCCCTCAGAGGTCGAGAGCAGCAAGGTGGGCAACGACGAGCTCGTCGCGTTCTTGCGTGACGACGAGCAGGGCCGCACCGGCTACTGCGAGCAGTTCGCCGCCGCGATGGCGGTGATGGCTCGGTCGCTGAACATCCCCGCCCGAGTAGCAGTGGGCTTCCTCGAGCCCGATCAGGTGGGCGCGACGACCTGGGAGTACAGCGCCCACGACCTGCACGCATGGGTGGAGCTGTACTTCCCTGGCGTGGGCTGGGTGCTCTTCGACCCCACGCCAGGTGGCCGTAATGGTCGAGTGCGGAACGAATTGGTTCCGGCCTACACGGAGGCCCAGGCACCGGTGGTGCTGCCGACGACGAACCCGAGCGAGGAGACCCGCGACCCCAACTCGGAGCAGCCGCGGCCCGCGGCTACCGACCGTCCGACCACCGACGCCTCCGACCAGAACGGTGACGGCACCGGGGCCGGACTCGGTGAGCTCGTCCTGCGTGGCCTCGTGGTGCTGCTGGTGCTGGGGCTGGTCGCTGGGGCGGCAACGCTTCCCGGTCTGCGTCGGCGTCGAC
>JBAUWM010000012.1:0-3587 GCA_049583775.1 Nocardioides sp. | reverse complement strand
CGTGTCTGACCAGGCGATCAACGCGCTGATCGCCGTGGCCCTGGGCAGTGTGGCCGCGGTGCTGTTGTTCGTGCCGACCGCCGCGTACCAGTACCGGCTCGACGGGTCACTCGCACCGCGCGACCTGGCGGTGCTGCTCTCGGGCGCTGTCTACGCCCTGGCTCTGTGGACCTACACGCTGCTGCCGTTCCCGGCCTCCGACGACTACCGGTGCAAGGGACGCAACCTCGACCTACTCAACTCGATCCGCGCCATCGGCGGTGGGGGTGAGGGTGTGGGCGGGTTGCTGCGCGACCCCGCGTTCTTGCAGATCGCGCTCAACGTGCTGCTGTTCGTGCCGCTCGGCGTGCTCGTCCGGATGATCCTCAAGCGCGGCGTGCTTGTGGCCACCGGCCTCGGCCTCGCGATCTCACTGCTGATCGAGGTCACCCAGCTCACGGGGGTGTGGAACCTCTACGACTGTGCGTACCGGCTGTTCGACGTCGACGACCTGATCGTCAACACACTCGGTGCCTTCGTCGGTTCGGCGCTCTCCGCGATCTTCGTGCGGCGGCGCCGCGCCGATCGGCCAGCGCTGCCGACCACGATCACCAGCGGGCGACGGCTCGTGGGAATGCTCAGCGATGTGCTCTTTCTGGTGATTGCCGGGGCGACGGTGGCGATCGGATACCGCGCTTTCTGCGTCTACGGCCCGGCCACCTACGACAGCGAGTGGCAGAACGTGCTTCAGCTCGCGATCCCGTACGCCGTCGAGGTGGCGTTGGTACTGGGCGCGGGGCGCACTGTCGGCGAGCTGACGATCTCGGTGCGCGCGGTCACCCGACGTCGCCGGTGGACCTATCCCGCGCGACTGATCAAGCTGCTCGTCGGCATCACACCAATCTTCGCCCTGCTCGCAGCCGGCGACCGCTGGACGCTCACGGCCCTGCCGCTCTTCGCGGTCGTGACGGTCGTCGTGGCGATGCGCACCAGGGAGCACCGTGGGCTGAGCCATGTGCTCGCTGGCATGGACCTTCGCATCGAGGCTGACGAGGCATTCGATCGCTGACCCGGGCGCGGGGGCCCGATCTGGACGCTCGCCGGTGCGTCTTCTACGTTCACTGCATGCCGTCTCCCTTCGCCAGACCGCGCAGGGTGCGCATCGACTCCCAGAACTGGGTCGTCAGCCGGGCCTCGCAGCCACCCCGCGTGCACCGACTGGGCAAACCAGCTCTCGGCGCATCCTTGGTGTTCGACGAGGAGAAGGCTGCGCAGCGCCCGTCGCGGTTCGAACGGGTGATCAGCGACTTCTTGTGTGAGCGGCACGTCTCGTGGATGCTCCGCGAGCTCGATGTGAACGTCGTCCTCGACGTCGGTGCCAACAAGGGCCAGTACGCGCAGGCCCTGCGCCGCAACGGCTACCGCGGTCGGATCGTTTCGTTCGAGCCGCTGCCCAACTTCGTCGCGGAGCTGCGTGCGTTGTCGGCCGACGACCCAGATTGGCTCATCGTGGACGCCGCGCTCGGTGACGAGAGCGGTACCGCCGAGATCAACGTGGTCGACGGTGCGATGAGCTCGCTGTTGCCGAGCAGTGAGTTCGGTCAGGAGTGGTCGCACAAACTACGCGAGACGACACCCCAGACGATCAGGATCGAACGGCTCCAGGATGTCTTCGCCAGGGTGGTCGAGGGGGTTGCCGACCCGCGGGTCTATCTCAAGCTCGATACCCAGGGCTATGACCTCGAGGCGTTCCGGGGGGCAGGCGACCTGATCTCCGAGCTGATGGGGATGCAGTCGGAGGTGTCGATGGTTCCGATCTACGAGGGGATGCCGCGCTTCGCTGAGCAGTTGGGCATCTACGAGGCAGCGGGCTTCGAAACGACCGGCCTGTTCCAGGTCAGCCGCGACAAGCGCACGCTGCGGGTCATCGAGTTCGACCTCGTGATGATCGGGCCCGCAGGCCTCGCCGCCCGACGACAGGCGTCCTCAAACTAAAAGTCAGGCTTGACTGTTTGTTGAGCCTGCGGCATGGTCGTTCCGTGACGACCGCCGCGACGACGCGCCTCTCGCAGGAGGAGCGCACTCGGGCCATGCGGGCCCGACTGCTCGAATCGACGGTCGAGTGCCTGGTCGAGCACGGGTTCGCAGGCACGTCGACGACGCTGGTCTCCGAGCGGGCCGGGGTGAGTCGCGGTGCTCAGCTGCACCACTTCCCGACCAAGAACGACCTCGTCCTCGCCGCCGTCGATCACCTCACCGTGGTGCGCGGTGCCGAGCTGGCCGCGGCCGCCGCCAAGCTGCCGAATGGACGCCGCCGCACCCGCGCCGTACTGCAGATGCTCGGCGACCACTTCACGTCGCCGGTCTTCACCGCTGCGCTCGAGCTGTGGGTGGCCGCCCGCACGGACGAGACGCTGCTCGCAGCCGTGGCGCCCCTCGAGCAACGGGTGGGTCGGGAAACCCACCGGCTCACGGTCGACCTGCTCGGAGCTGACGAGTCGGTGCCCGGCACGCGCGAGCTGATCCAAGCCACGCTCGACCTCGTCCGTGGGCTCGGGCTGGCCACCACGATCAGCGACGACACTCGACGACGTTCTCGCATCCTCGACCAATGGGCCGAGGTCCTCGACCACCGGCTGAAGGAGTCCGATGACCCTGCTCGATGAATTGATCGACGACCTCACCGCCGAGGGCGACCGCCTGCGCGCCGCCGTGGCGGTGCTCGAGGAGGCCGAGTGGGAGCGCTCGACTCCAGCTGAAGGATGGACCGTCGCCACGCAGATCGCGCACCTGCTCTGGACTGACGAGACCGCCGCCCGGGCCGCCCGGGCTCACGTCGATCAAGCCACGTGGGACGCGATCGTGCTCGGCGCGATGGCCGACCCCGGGGGATTCGTCGACGTCGGCGCCCACGAGCTGGCTGGGCTGCACCCCGACGACCTCCTCACTCGCTGGGACGCCGCGCGAGCTGCCCTCGTGGTCGCCCTGCGCGAACTGCCCGACGGACAGAAGATGCCCTGGTTCGGGCCACCCATGTCGGCCGCATCGATGGTGACGGCGCGCTTCATGGAGACGTGGGCGCACGCGCTCGACGTCTACGAGACCCTGGGCGTCGAGCCTGACGTGACCGACCGGATCAAGCATGTCGCCCACATCGGCGTCCGTACCCGCGGGTACTCGTTCGCGGTCAAGGAGCTCGAGGTGCCGACCGCCGAGGTGCGGGTCGAGCTGGTCGCCCCCAGCGGCGAGCTGTGGACCTGGGGCGCCGACGACGCGCCCGAGCGGCTCACCGGCTCGGCCATCGACTTCTGCCGGCTCGTCACCCAGCGCGTGCACCGCGACGACACCGACCTGGTGGCCGCCGGCGCCGGCGCCGACGCCTGGTTGGACGTGGCCCAGTGCTTCGCCGGGCCATCTGGACCCGGACGAGAGGCTCATCATGGGTGACGAATCGGAGGTTGAGGTGCGAGCGGAGCGAGCCGCATCGGAGGTTGAGGTGCGAGCGGAGCGAGCCTCGAAACCGCTCCTGATCGGCAACTGCTCCGGTTTCTACGGCGACCGCATCACCGCCATGCGCGAGATGCTCGAGGGCAGCACCAACGGTCAAG
>JBAUWM010000011.1:0-3040 GCA_049583775.1 Nocardioides sp. | reverse complement strand
CCACGAGTGCGGCACGCGCCCGCGCCACCGCGCGCCAGGCCGACACCCGTGCCAAGTCGCTCTTCACGACGACCAACACCATTCCCGGCGTCGGCATGATCCTCAGCCCCGAGGGCGTCGCCGCACTCGCTGGCGAGTCCAACGTCGTCAAGATCTCCCGGCTCCCGCGCTACGAGGTCACCAACGCCAACGCGGCCCAGCTGGTGAACGCAATCAACACCTGGCGCTACCGGGGCAACATCGGCAGCGGCGTTCGCGTCGGCGTCATCGACACCGGCATCGACTACACCCACGCCGACTTCGGCGGACCAGGCACGATCGAGGCCTACGACGCCGCGATCGCCAAGGCCGAGTCCTACAACTGGAGGGCTGGTCTCGGCCCCCTGGGCAAGGCCAAGGTCCTGGGTGGCTACGACTTCGTCGGTGACGACTACAACGCCGACCCGAGTGCCGAGAACTACCAGCCGATCCCGAACCCCGACACCAACCCCATCGACTGCGGCGAGCACGGCACCCACGTGTCCGGCACCGTGGGTGGCTACGGCGTCGACGCCGACGGTGCGACCTTCACCGGCGACTACAGCAAGCTCAAGCCGGCCAGGCTCTCAGCCATGGACGTCGGCCCCGGCATGGCACCGGGCGCCCAGCTCTACGGGCTCAAGGTGTTCGGCTGCGAGGGATCGACCGACATCGTGATCGATGCGCTCGACTGGGCCCTCGACCCCAACGGTGACGGCGCGTTCGACGACCACCTCGACATCGTCAACCTGTCGCTCGGATCCGACTACGCCCCCGGCGACGACCCGCAGAACGCGGTGACCGACAAGCTCGCCGAGCACGGTGTGCTCGCGGTGTTCTCGGCCGGCAACAACGGCGACCTCACCGACACCGGTGGTAGCGACGCGACCAGCAGCATCTCGGTAGCCAGCTCGGTCGACAGCCTCCAGCAGCGCGACGGCTTGATCGTCAACGCCCCCGGAGACGTGGCGGGCACCGTCGGCGGTCAGGTTTCGGTGGCCTACGACTGGCTGGCCAACGGGCCCACGGGTGCGTCCGTGTCAGGCGTCGTGGCCACGATTCCCGGCGACAACTCCGACGGCTGCGACCCACTCTCTGACGCCGACGCGGCCCTGGTGGCCGGCAAGGTTGCCTGGCTGGAGTGGGACGACAGCGACGCCACCCGTCGTTGCGGATCAGTCGGACGCTCGGGCAACGTCAAGGCGGCCGGGGCCATCGGCTCGATCTTCACCTCTAGCCTCGACGTCTTCGGAGCCGGCATCACCGGCGACGAGGAGATCCCGGTCTTCCAGCTGCCCAAGGCGGGCACCGACCAGCTGCGCGCGGCCGCCGAGGCCGGCGAGCTCGAGGTCACCTTTGACGGTGCCCTCGTCGGGACCATCAAGGACGTCACCCCCGCCATCACGGACACCCTCTCGAGCTTCAGCTCACGAGGGCTCCACGGCTCGGTCGGCGTCGTCAAGCCGGACGTCGCCGCGGTCGGCGACACGGTCAGCTCGGCGCTGATGGGCAGCGGAAACAAGGTGCTCACCATCTCCGGCACCTCAATGGCGGCGCCGACCACCGCTGGTGTGGCCGCGCTCGTGCAGGGAGCACACCCGACGTGGGGCCCGCTGATGCTCAAGTCGGCGGTCGTGAACAACGCCCGTCACGACGTGTTCACCGGTCCCGGTAAAACAGGGGAGCGGTACGGCCCGGCGCGCGTCGGTGCTGGCCGGATCGATGCGATCGGTGCAGTACGGGGGTCTGTGTTGGCCTACGCCGACGGCCCGGGTGTCAACCCGGTCTCCGCGTCGTTCGGGGTCGTTCCAGCGCCCGTTGCCGGTGGACCGATCTCCAAGACGATCAACGTGACGGTCCGCAACACCTCCGCCCAGCCGGTGAAGGTCAAGCTGGCCTACGAGGCGATCAATCCCTCCCCGGGGGTCACCTACACGGTCACGCCGGGCACGGTGAAGCTGGGCAAGAAGGCGTCCACCACGGCCACCGTGACGATGCGTGTCGTGCCCAGTGAGTTGCGGCACCGGATCGACCCCACCATGGACGTCGAGCAGGTCAACCCCTACTTCGGTGAGGCCGAGCCACGACAGTTCGTCAGCGACTCCTCGGGTCGGATGCTCGTCACCCCGCAGGGCAAGCCTTCGCTGCGGGTGCCGGTGTACGGCGCGGCCAAGCCCACGTCGGCGATGTCGGCCGCGCTGGTGGGTGACGCGCTCGCCCTCACCGGCGCCGACCTGGCGACCGGCGACGGGCCGACCGACTACAACTCGCTCGTCTCGGTGCTCGAACTGGGCGAGACCAGCGACCGACTGCCCACGTGCGACCAGGTCGAGGGTGGCGAGGACGGCGAGGCGCCCTGCACCACCGGTCCGACCGACGAGGGCGGCGACCTGTCGCACGTCGGAGCGTCGAGCACCACAGGCGAGAATGCGTTGCTGACGTTCGGAATTGCCACCTTCGGTGAGTGGGCCAACATCGGCAACGTCGTCATCCCGTACGTCGACTACGACGTCACCGGCGACGGTGAGGCCGACTTCGAGACCTACGTGCAGACGATCGCGGGCACCGACCTGCTCTACGCCTGGACCATCGACCTGAACGTCGACCCGGCCGACTCACTCGTGGATCTCGAGCCGGTGAACCTCCAGTTCGGTGACGTCGATACCAACGTGTTCGACACGAACGTGCTCACCATGTCGGTGCTCAAGGAGGCGATCGGCATGACGACCGAGGCCACCAGCACGCCGATCGAGTACACCGTCGGCATGTTCAGCGCGATCACCGGTGACGACATCGACACCTCGGGGCCGGTCGCCTACGACGCCGGTACCCCGGTGATCAGCACCGAGAGCACGCTCCTCGGCGACATCGCGGGCGACAGCGTCGCGCTGACCGGAACTCGGTCTGTGGCTGCGAAGGCCCTGGTGCTGCACCTGCACAATGCACCGGGAACTCGTGCCCAGGTGGTCGACGTCCCCGCCAAGTAGGCGGCTAGTCGGGCCGAGTCGGCGCACACGTGCGC